>NZ_JAELUD010000010.1:0-84243 GCF_016429185.1 Aquitalea sp. ASV11 | reverse complement strand
CCAAGACCATTCACCCGCACCCCACCATGGGCGAATCCATCGGCATGGCTGCCGAAGTATTCGAAGGTAGCTGCACGGACCTGCCGCCGCAGCGCAAGAAGTAAGCTGCCAGTCCGGCCGCAAGGCCGGGCAGGCTGCCTGCAGTCCCGGCCCGCCCCTGGCGGGTCGTGTCTTATCTCTCTCAGTCTTGTGGCGGATCATTCCGCCCTTTTTTTTGGCAACGCCATCCATCCGGTATGCCAACAGCCCTCGCCAGACTGAACCAGTTTCGCTACCATCAGTCGGATTCCAGATGAATGCCGACATGCTGCCACGAACCTCCCTCCTTGCCTTGTCATCCGCCCTTGCCCTGACGCTGTGTGCCGCACCAGCCTGGGCCAAGGTGGATTACACCGTCAGCGTGGATGCCCCGTCGGCCCTGAGCAGCCTGTTGAATGATCATCTGGAACTGGTTTCCGCCCGCAACGACCCGGACCTGGACGACTTCCAGTTGCAGGCCATCATCAAGGAAACGCCAGCAGCGGCACAGGCACTGCTGGAGACCGAAGGCTATTTCAGCGCCGTTGTCCGGGTGGAGGAGCAGGGCGAGCATCACTATGTCATCAAGGTGGAACCGGGCGAACCGGTCATCATCGATGATGTCACCCTGCAACTGAATGGTGACATCCGCCAGCAAGCCGACTACCGCCAACGGCTGGCTGCCGTGCTGGAAGCCTGGTCGCTACCCATTGCGGCACCCTACCGGCAGGACGACTGGAGCAGCAGCAAACGAGCCATCCTGCGCCTGCTTACCGTCGATCGCTTCCCGCTGGCAAAAATCGCCAGGAGTCAGGCCGATATAGACCCGCAGACGCATCGCGCCCAGTTGCTGGTGGAACTGGACAGCGGCCCGCTGATCCGTTTTGGCCCGACTCATATCAGCGGTAACAAGCGCTACCCGCTGAATGTGGCCACCGGCCTTGCCGACTTCCGCCAGGGCGACCCTTACCAGCAAAAGAAATTGCTGGATTACCAGTCGGCGCTGGAGCAGGCCCCGCAATATTCCGGCGTAGTGGTCAGTGCCGATATGGGCCGCATCAGCGATAACGAAGTGCCGGTCGAGGTGAGCCTGACCGAATTCCCCAAGCAAAAGCTGGAATTGGGCCTCACTTATGATTCGGAAGACGGGCCGGGTGTCCGTATCGGTTACGACTACTACAATCTGTTTGGCAAAGGCTGGACCGGCTCGGCCTTGCTGGACTGGAAAAAAAGCGACCGCAATCTCAGCCTGGGCCTGGGTTTCCCGCGTCAGGCGGACAATTACTCGCACTCCATTACATCCACATTCAAGGAAACCGATATCCAGGGGGTGAAAACCACCTCGATTGATGCCGGTGCCTGGCGCATTCGCAGCCACGAAAAAATCAACGCCCGCTTCGGTGTGGAGTTCATCCAGGAAAAGGAAACCATCGGCAACACGCCCAGCAACAATACCCGGGCCTTGCTTGGTGTGTTCGGCTGGACGCGGCGCGATGTGGACGACACCTTGCGCCCCCGCTCCGGCACCCTGCTGGATACTTCCTTGTCCAGTACGCTGGGCGGATTGCTGTCTACCACCAGCTTTGTGCGTGGCTATGCCCGCGGCGTCAGCTACTGGAGCCCCTGGCCCAAGTACGGCACGCTGCTGACCCGGCTGGAGGTGGGGCAGGTATGGGCCAAGGACAGCGATGAAGTGCCGTCCTCCCAGCTGTTCCGTGCCGGTGGCTCCAATAGCGTGCGCGGTTATGATTACCAGAGCCTGGGTCTGCCAGGGCCGGATGGCGCGGTGGTCGGGGGCCGTGTCGTGGCGACTGCCACGCTGGAATACCAGATTCCGGTGGCAAAGGACTGGGCGCTGGCGCTGTTCCATGATGCCGGTAATGCCGCGCAAAGCTGGCAAAGTTTCAAGCTGGAACACGCCAATGGTGTTGGTTTGCGCTGGATGAGCCCGGTAGCGCCACTTTCTCTGGATATTGCCAAGGCAGAAAAGGACGGTAAGTTGCGCTGGAACATGAGCCTGGGATTGGCATTCTGATGCAGGACACTCCATTGCCAGACCAGCTCGCACCGCCACCGGCCAGCCAGCCACCTCAGCCAAAACCGCCACGCCGCCGCTGGGGCCGTCTGCTCTGTCTGCTGGTGCTGCTTGCGCTGTGTGCGGCGCTGGGCTGGCTGGGTGGCAGCGCACAGGGCCTGAGCTGGCTTTGCCAGCAACTGCCGGCACTGAGCCAGCAGCAATTGAGCATTGCCCGTAGCGAAGGCAGCCTGTGGTCCGGTTTTACCCTGCATGATATCCGCTGGCGCGCACGCTACCAGGATGTCGACATCGACCGCCTGCAACTGCAATGGCAAGCATCGGACTTGTGGCAGCGCCGCCTGCAAGTACAGCTGCTTGATATCGGTCATGTCCGGGTGAACAGCCGTCCGGCTCCGGCAACGCCACCTGCCGGTGCACCCACCTCCCTGTCCCTGCCGCTGGATATCCGGGTGGAACGCCTGCAACTGGCCAGCCTCACCCTGCTGCCGGCCGATGTCCGGCTGTATGGCTTGCAGGCCAGCTATGCCTACCAGAACCAGCAGCACCAACTACAGCTGGCACAATTGCAAACACCATGGGGCAGCACCAGCGCCAGTCTGTCCATCGCCGACAGCACGCCATTTGCCACCCAGGGCCAACTCAGCGCCCAGGGCGAGCTGGAGCAGATTCCGGTGCAGGCCCGGCTGCAATTGAGCGGCCAGCTGCTGGCCTTGCAAGTGGATGGCACCGGCAGTGGCAAAGGCATGCTGGTAGAAGCGCATGGTGTGCTGCGGCCGTTTGCCCTCAATCCCTACAACCGCTTTGGCCGGCTGGATGTGCGGGTGGGCGGCATCAATCCCCAGTCGCTGTTCCCGGCCTGGCCCAAGGCGCGGCTGGGTTTTGCCGTACATGCCGAGCCGGATGGCGGCTCGCGCATCAAGGGCGGCCTGTCGCTGCTGAACAGCCAGCCCGGCCCGGTTTCTGCCAACCAGCTACCCATGTCGCTGCTGGTGGGCGAGTTCCGTGCCGATGACAAGGTACTGTACCTGGACAAGCTGATGGCCCAGCTGGGTGAGGGGCAGCTGAACCTCACCGGCAAGGTGGAGCCAGGCTCGCTAGACATGGTGGCGCTGCTGCACAATATCAGCCTGAAAACCCTGTATGCGACTGCGCCGGATGACATCATCAAGGGTACCGCGCGTGTTGTCGGGCCACTGGCCGGGCCGGACATCCGGGCCAGCCTGTATGGCAAGAGCCTGCAGCTGGAAACCGCGCTGGGTTTCGAACAGGACGCCACAGGCAGAACCCTGATGCTGCGCCAACTGGCGCTGACCGCAGGTGCCGGCAAACTGCAGGCATCCGGCAAGCTGGGTCTGGAGGGCAAGCAGCTTTACCAACTGGAAGGACAGTTGCAAAAGGCCGACCCGTCCCGCTTGCAAGCAGGCTTGCCGGTGGGCGAGCTGAACGCCGCCATCAAGGCCAGTGGCCAGCTGGCCCAGCCGCTCTCTGGCAAGATCGCCTTGAAGTTTTCTCCCAGCCGCCTGTCCGGCGCCCCCTTGTCCGGCCAGCTCAGTGCTGACTGGCAAGGCCAGCGCCTGCATCAGCTGCTGGCCGACCTCACCCTGGCCAGTAACCGGCTGCAAGCCAGTGGCGCTTATGGCGTGGCCGGGGACAAGCTCAAGCTGCTGATTGACGCTCCCAATCTCTCCCTGCTGGGCCGGGGTTTTTCCGGCACCATCAAGGGGCAGGCGGAGTTGAGCGGAACACCCAGGGCACCGCTGCTCAGTACCAGCCTGCGCGCCGAGCGCTTGCACCTGCCTGGGGATCTGTCAGTACAAAGCCTCAGTCTGGATGGCGATATCAAGGCCGATGCGGGCAGCCCCTTCCGCCTGCAACTGGCTGCGGACAAGCTGCAGGCGGGCAGCTTCAGTGCCGAACAACTGCGCGCGCAGGGCAATGGCACCCGTACCCGTCACCAGTTGCAACTGGATGGTCGACTGCGACTGGCCGGGCAAGCCTATCAGTTGCAACTGGCGGCCAGTGGTGGCTTGCCGGCCAACAGCGGGCAATGGCAGGGCATGCTGGAGCGGCTGGAGCTTGCCGGCAAACCGGGCCTCAGCCTGCAATCGCCGCTGGCGGTCGAGGCCGGGGCTGCGCGCGTACGGCTGGGTGCAGCACGCTTCCGCTTGCTGGGTGGCAGCCTGTCGCTGGCCGGACTGGAGCGCAGTAACGGCATTCTCACCACCCGCGGCCATGCCGAAGGCCTGCATCTGACCGAGCTGGCACCGCTCTTGTCCCTGCCGGTGGAACAGAACCTGGTGCTGGACAGTGCCTGGTCCCTGAATCTCAATGGCAAACAGCCGCAAGGCGAGCTGTGGCTCAAACGGGTGTCCGGTGACATCCGCCTGCCTGCCGAAGCCGGGCGGCCCGCGCCACTGGGCTTGAAGGCTGCGCAGCTCAACGCGCGGCTGGATGGCGGCAGCCTGCGTTTTGACACCAATATCGACAGCCAGTATGCCCAGCTGTCCGGCAAGGGCAGCCTGCCGTGGAATGGCGGTAATATTGATATGCGCACGCCGCTGGCTGCCAATGTCAGCGTGTCGCTGCCATCGCTGGCCGCACTGGCACAACTGTCTTCACCCGCGCTGGAACTGGGTGGCCAGCTGTCTGCCAACCTGGCCCTGACCGGTCCCCTGGGTCAGTTGCAAGGGCAGGGCAATATCCAGGGCAGCAAGCTGATGCTGGCGGACCACCGTACCGGTATCCATCTGGGTGATGGCGTGTTGCAGGCCCATCTGAATGGCCGCAGCCTGGTGCTGGACAAATTGCGCTTTGCCAGTGGTCAGGGCGATGTGGTGGCCAGTGGCAGCCTGGACTTGCGCGATGCCGGGCCGGATGCCGTGGTACGCGTGGCACTCAACAAATTCAGCGTGTTCGACAAACCCAGCCGCAAACTGGTGGTGTCCGGCAACGCCGAACTGAGCATGGTGGAACACAAGATAGCCCTGACCGGCCGTATCCGGGCGGATCAGGGCCGGATCGACCTGCCCAAGGGCGGTGCGCCTACACTCAGCGATGATGTGATCGTCAAGGGCCGCAAGCCAGCCGAACCATCGGCATTTGCCAGCCTGCCGCTGACCGTGGCGCTGGATCTGGATCTGGGAGACCGCTTCCGCTTTGTCGGCCAGGGGCTGGATGTCGAACTGACCGGGGTGGTCAAGGTCACCGCCAGTCCCGGCTTGCCGCCTGGTGCGCGCGGTCAGGTCCGGGTGGTGAAGGGGCGCTACAAGGCCTATGGCCAGGATCTGGATATCGAACAAGGCATCATCAGCTTTGTCGGCCCGCTGGATAATCCGGTGCTCAATGTGGTGGCCAAGCGCCATTTGTCCCCGGTGGGCGCAGGGGTGGAGGTGTCCGGCAGCGTCGCCGCGCCGCGCATCCGGCTGGTGGCGGATGAATCCATGTCAGAAAAGGACAAGCTGGCCTGGCTGGTACTGGGGCATGCCGCCAGTGGCGATCGGGATGATTCCGCGCTGGCAGCATCGGCTGGCCTGATGCTGGCCGGGTCCATCAACGACCATGTTGGCCTGTTCGATGAACTGGGCATGGCCAGCCGCAAGGAACGGACCCTGGCTAATGGTACGGTCAGCCCGGCCGAGCAGGTGGTCACAATTGGCCGTCAGCTCACGCGTGAGCTGTATCTGGGTTACGAATATGGCGTGACCAGTGCCGACCAGGCCGTCAAAGTGATGTATCAACTCAGCAAGAACTGGTCCATGGTGTTGCGTGCCGGTACCAATGCCTCGGTGGAGTCGCGCTATACCCTGCGATTTGACTGATACGCAGCGAGGATTTTCCGTTTGCACCCCGTCCGGCCAGGGCCGTCCTGGCCGGCTTGATTGAAACTGCCCTTTCTTCCGGTATCGCAATACCCCGCTTTTCTTTCAGTCTCTGCACTTCCTTCCCAGCACTCGCGGAGACCTCCCATCATGTACAGCCCCATCCTGCCGGGTATCCAGCACATTGCCGATGAAATGATCAGCTTGCGGCGACAGCTGCATGCCCACCCCGAATTGGGTTTCGAAGAGTTCAATACCAGCCGGCTGGTCAGCGAAAAGCTGCAGGCCTGGGGGTATGAGGTGCATCACGGTATCGGTGGCACCGGTGTGGTGGCCTCCTTGCAGTGCGGCAAGGGCCCGAGTATCGGTTTGCGCGCCGACATGGATGCCCTGCCCATACAGGAAACCGGTACGCAGCCCTGGGCCAGCCGGATAGACGGCAAGATGCATGCCTGTGGTCATGACGGGCATACCGCCATCCTGCTGGCGGCCGCCTGCGAGCTGGCACGCAGCCGTCGTTTTGCCGGTACCTTGCACCTGTTTTTCCAGCCGGCCGAAGAAGGGCATGGCGGCTCGGGTGCCAAGCGCATGCTGGATGAAGGCCTGTTCCAGCGCTTTCCCTGCGATGCCATTTTTGCCCTGCACAACATGCCGGGCATCCCGCTGGGCAAGCTGGGTTTTCGGGCCGGGGCCTTCATGGCCTCCACCGATACCATCACCATCCGCTTGCATGGCACCGGCGGGCACGGTGCCATGCCACAGCGCGCCATCGACCCCGTGGTGGTGGCCGCAGCACTGGTGATGGCACTGCAAACCATCGTGTCGCGCAATGTGTCACCGCTGGATACCGCGGTGGTGACAGTCGGTGCCTTGCTGGCCGGCGACGCGGCCAATGTCATTCCCGCCAGTGCCGAGTTGCGCCTGACAGTACGCGCCTTGAAGCCAGACATCCGCGAGCTGCTGCATCTGCGCATTCGCCAGCTGGCCGAGCAGCATGCGGCCGCTTACGGCGCGCACGCAGAAGTCATTTTTGAGCATGGTTATCCGGTGCTGATCAACGACGACATCATCACCCACCAGGCCAGTCTGCTGGCACGCGAGTGCCTGGGGGCAGTCAATGTGCTGGAAGACCTGCCGCCGCTCACCGGCAGCGAGGATTTCGCCTATTGGCTGGAACAGGTACCAGGCTGCTACTTCATTGTCGGTAATGGCGATGGTGAAGGCAGCTGCATGGTGCATAACCCCGGCTATGACTTCAATGACGAAGCCCTGCCGCTGGCTGCCAGCTTCTGGGTTCACCTGGTGGAGTACTGGCTGGCCAAGGACGACGTCGCGGCCGATACCTCCCGTTGAATTCCGCCATGGAACCGGGCGATTGCTCCCGGTTTCATCGTCCGAGCAAGCAAGGACCTCCCATGCCCCAAAAAATCATTCTCGATTGCGATCCGGGTCACGACGACGCCATTGCCATCCTGCTGGCCCATGGCAGCCCGGCCATCGACCTGTTGGCCATCACCACGATGGCCGGCAACCAGACGCTGGAAAAGGTGACGCGCAATGCACTGGCGGTGGCCGAGATCGCCGGTATCCATGTTCCCATCGCAGCCGGATGTGATCGTCCGCTGGTAAGGCCTCGCGAAATCGCGCCTTCCATTCATGGTGACAGCGGCATGGACGGCCCGGTGCTGCCGCCCCCGACACGACAGGCAGACCCCCGGCATGCAGTGGACCTGATCATTGAACTGATCATGGCGCATCCTCCGGGCGAAATTACCCTGGTGCCAACCGGCGCGCTGACCAATATCGCACTGGCCGTGCGCAAGGAGCCGCGCATTGCCGGGCGGGTGCGGGAAGTGGTGCTGATGGGCGGCGGCTATCACACCGGCAACTGGAGTGCGGTGGCCGAATTCAATATCAAGATCGACCCGGAAGCTGCCCATATCGTATTCAACACACCCTGGCCGCTTACCATGGTGGGGCTGGACCTCACCCACCAGGCATTGGCTACGTCTGAAGTCCAGGCACGCATTGCCGCCCTGGCAACCCGTCCGGCCCGCTTCGTGCAGGAGCTGTTGTTGTTCTTTGGCGAGACCTACCGCCGGGAGCAGGGTTTTGCCTGGCCCCCGGTACACGACCCCTGCGCGGTGGCTTATGTGATCGACCCGCAGGTGATGACGGTACGCAAGGTGCCGCTGGATGTGGAGCTGCAAGGTGCGCTGACGCTGGGCATGACGGTGGCGGATTTCCGCGCTCCACCTCCGCCGGACTGCCATACCCAGGTTGCGGTGCAGCTGGACCATGCGATGTTCTGGCAGATGGTGGAAACGTCCTTGTGGCATATCGGGGAGGGTGGCCAATGAATGCCGGCCAGTCTCATGTTCCGGTTGCCAGTCTGATGACTGCACTGCTGGCAGCCTGTGTGGCATTCCAGCTTAATGCCAGCATGCTCAGCCCCGTGCTGGTCACCATGGCCCAGCAGCTGCGCGCCAGCGAGGCTGCAGTGGGCTTGTCGCAAACTGCATTCTTTACCGCTGCCGCGCTGTTTTCCCTGTTCCTGCCCCGGCTGGGCGACATGCTGGGCCGACGGCGCGTGTTGCTGGGCATGCTGCTGGTGATGCTGGCCGGCAGTGTGCTGGCTGCGTTGGCACCCTCCATCACCGTGTTGCAGCTGGCGCGGCTGGTGCAGGGGGTGTCCGGTCCGGTGGTGCCGGTATGTCTGTTGATGCTGTACCACGAGGTAAGTGAACCAAGGCGCTACGGGCTGCTGATGGGCGTGATAACGGCCGTGAACGGTGGTATTGCCGGCATCGATGCCATTGCCGGCGGCTGGCTGGCCACCCAGTACGGCTTCCGTGCAGTGTTCTGGTGTATCGCTGTGGTGGCGGCGCTGGCCTGCCTGCTGGTGGCCTGGCTGGCACCGGAATCGCGGCCATCGCCACGGTCGCGCATGGACTGGCCGGGGGTGGCTGCTCTGGTCCTGACACTGGGCTGCTGGCTGTGGGCATTGCAGCTGGTGGCTGCCGATAGCGGCTGGCCGGGTGTACTGGGGACGGCGCTGGCCGGGGTGCTGGGTTTGCTGCTGTTTCTGTATCAGGAAAAGCGCAGCCCGCAACCTTTGCTGGCCCTGAGCTTGCTGTGCCAGCGCCGGGTGTGGGCCTTGCTGCTCACCACGGTGCTCACCATGACCGGGGTATTTGCCATCATCAATGGCCTGGTCATGTCTCACGCTCAAGGGACGGCTGGCCATGGCCTGACGGCAGAACAGGCAGCCTGGCTGTTGTTGACCCCCTATGCGCTGATCGGCTGGCTGGTAGGGCCCTGGGCCGGCCAGCTGGCGCCGCGGCTGGGTTATGGCCGGGTACTGCGCCTGGGGCTGGCGGGCAGCATGCTGGCCATCGTGTTGATGCTGCTTTACGGCTTGTCCAGCCTGTGGTGGATGGTGGCTGCCACCGTGCTAGCGGGGGTGGCTTATGCCGGCACTGCCAACATCATTCTCAACGGGCTGGGTGTGGTGCTGTCACCGGCCGATGCACCGGGCTTGCTGCCGGGCCTGAATGCCGGGGCTTTCAATCTGGGAGCCGGGTTGAGCTTTGCCATGCTGCCGGCCATGGCCTATCAGACCAGCCCGGCTGGCGGCATGCTGCTGGGGCTGGTGGTTCTTATGCTGGCATGGCTGGTGTCCTTGCTGATTCCACGTCCCGGCGCGGCAGAACTGGCTGCGGTCGAGCCAGCAGCTCATCACACGGTCGCGTCGAACTGACTTTCCAGCTTGCTGGCTGTTTGTGGCCGTCCCAGCAGATAGCCTTGTACGCCACCGCAGCCCAGCTTGCGCAAATACTGGTGCTGGGCGTCGGTTTCCACGCCTTCGGCCAGCGTGTTCATGCCCAGCGCCCGTGCCAGGTGGATGATGGCAGATACGATTGCGGCGTCTTCGCTGTCGCCGGGTAATTCGCAGACAAAGGAACGGTCAATCTTGATGGTGTCCGGTGCAAACCGTTTCAGGTAGGCCAGGCTGGAATAACCGGTACCGAAATCATCCACCGACAACCGCACGCCCATGGCCTTGAGGATGGACAGCTGGCGGGCGGCCAGGTCGGCATCTTCCATCAGCGTGCTTTCGGTTACCTCGATTTCCAGGTAATGGCCGGGCAGCCCGCTGGCCTGCAAGGCTGTACGGACGTCGTCAATAAAGTCGGAACGGCCCAGCTGTCGTGCCGACACATTCACCGCCATCTTGGGCAGGGGCAGGCCTTGTGCCTGCCACCTGGCCATTTGCTGGCAGGCCTCATGCATTACCCAGCGTCCCAGCTGGACGATCAGGCCACTGTCTTCGGCAATCGGAATGAAACGGGAGGGCATGATCAGGCCATCGGTCGGGTGCTGCCAGCGCACCAGTGCTTCGCAGCCGATCAGGGCATGGCTGTTGATGTCGTATTGCGGCTGGAACAGCAGGAACAGCTCATTTTGCTCCAGTGCATGGCGCAGACGGTTCTCCAGCTGCAAGCGCTCGGCCACCTGGCTGTTCATTTCCCGTGTGTAGAAGCGGAAGGTATTCCTGCCCTGGGATTTGGCATGGTACATCGCCAGGTCGGCATTCATCAGCAGGGTCTGGATATCCTGCCCGTCGTCGGGCAACAGGCTGATGCCGATGCTGCAGCCCACCACCAGCGAGGCACCGTCCACATCAAATGGGGTTTGCATCGCACGCAGGATGCGTTCTGCCACCTGTGCCGCTTCGTCTGGCTGGCTGATGGCCGGCAGAATCAGCACAAACTCGTCGCCGCCGGTGCGGCCCACCGTATCCAGCTCGCGCACTGCACCGCACAGGCGGCTGGCCACCTGCTTGAGCAACTCGTCACCCTTGTTGTGGCCCAGGGTGTCATTGATGTTTTTGAAGTGGTCCAGGTCGACAAACAGCACCGCCAGCTTGCCGGCCAGGCGCTCGGCCTGGCGAATGGCTTGTTGCAGGCGGTCGTGGATGAGAATGCGGTTGGGCAGGTCGGTCAGGGCATCGAATTCGGCCAGATGCTGGATGCGTGCCTCATGCGCCTTGCGCTCGGAAATATCGCTGAACAGGGCGACATGGTGGGTGATGTTGCCCTGTTCGTCGGTCAGCACGCTGATATTCAGCCATTCCGGGTAGGTTTCCCCGTTTTTGCGCCGGTTCCAGATTTCTCCGGACCATTGCCCGCGCTGGCTGAGGTTGTGCCACATCTGCTGGTAAAAATCGGCATTGTGCTGGCCGGATGCCAGCAGGGCAGGGGTACGGCCCAGCACGTCCTGTTCGCTGTAGCCGGTAATCTGGGTAAACGCATGGTTGACGGCCAGAATGCGGTTGTCGGCGCTGGTGATCAGGATGGCTTCATTGCTGGATTCGAACACCCGCGCCGCCAGGCGTTGCTGACGTGCCGCATGGTGGCGCTGGCTGATGTCGCGTGCGGTGGCGCACAGATAATGCTCATCCTGATAGGCAAGGCCGGTCAGCGTCACTTCCAGGTGCTGGTGCCCATCGGCATTTTCCAGCCGGGTTTCAAAACTGTGCGGCAGGGCGTGATCACTGGCCGTGGACAGGATGGACATCAGTTGCCGGTGATGGGCCTCGTCTTGCTCCAGATAATCCCGCGCCGCCCGGTTGGCATACACCAGTGTTCCGTGGCTGTCTTGCAGCAGCACCATGTCGGTGGCGTGGTCGATCATGAAGTGGCTGAGCTTCAGCTCGCGGCTATTGGCTTGCAGCTCGGCATGGCTACGGCGCAAATCATCCTGGTAACGTGCCAGCAGCGCGTTGATCCAGCGGTTGAAAAACCAGTACAGCAGGCTGGCACAGCCCATGGCCAGCAACGTCATCAGCACGGTGGCCTTGATCCGCTGCAGCAACTGGGCTTCCAGCAAGGTGCTGGCCTGCTGGTTCTCCACCTGGATCGACTGCACATGCATGGCATTGATCAGCGTCCAGTTCCAGCCCGGCAGGCGGTGTACATAAGCCAGATGACTGACCGCCTGCTGCTTGTCCGGTTGCGGCACGCTGTAGCTGAGGAAGCCGCCCTTGCTGCCCAGTTGCATGGCTTCGCGTGCCCGGCTGCGCAAAGGCTCGGGCAGCGACTGGTAGTGCTTGCCCTGCAAGTCCGGCTGGGCCAGGTACAGGCGCAGCACGCCGCGCTCGTCAATCACCATCAGGTCGTCCTTGTCCCCGCTTGGCTGGCTGCCCGCCAGCAGGGTCAAGGCCTGTTGCTGTAGTTCTGCCTCCACATTGGCCAGGTATTCGCCACTGCCGATCAACCAGTCATAAGGAGCAAAGTGCCGTGCGTAGGCAATCTTGTCCGCCATTTGCCGGGTGCCGGGCAGATACCAGCGATAAGTGGAAAAACCGGCCGCTTGCGGGCCACGCACCGAGGCAATCAGGGTTTGCATGATGTAATGCCCCTGATCGTCGCGGTTATCCAGCAAGGAGCTGCCTTCGTGGCCCGGCACCGTAGGCAGCAGCACGCAGCGGCCATCCATGGTGTCGATGAAAAAATAGCCCCGGCCGTCAAAAAAACGCAGTGGGCGCAGTGCCGTCACAATCAGCGCCTTTACCTCGGTCGCCGGCAGACGCTGGTGTTCATGTTCCCAGATGCGCTCGGCCAGCAGGTAGGCCTGGTCCACCTGAACGCGCAGCTGTTGGCGCATGTCCTCGCGGGCACGGCTGCGCATGGCCAGCAGGATGTGGCTGGTCTGCTCTGCCGACGATTGCAGGTAGGCACGTGCATGCTGGTAGGCATCGCGTTCCACCTGTTGTTGGCGCGCATGGTAATCCGTCCGGCTGGCAAGCAGGAAATAGGTGGCCAGGGTCATGGCCAGCAAGAAGATGATCAGCAGGGTGCCAAATAACTGCAAACGCCACAGTCTGGCCTGGTTGCGCAGCATTGATAAACGGATTCCACAAAAATGGCCGGCCAGTATAAATGAATGTCATGGGGGTGCCGGAAAGAAAGTGCCACAACTTTGATCTGCTTCAGGTAAAATCGCCGGTTGGAAGTCAGACAGGCAGTCGCCGCGCTGCTGCGCAAGCAGTGGCGGGGAGGAAAGTCCGGGCTCCGCAGAGCATGATGCCGGCTAACGGCCGGGCGCCGTGAGGCGACGGAAAGTGGAACAGAGAGCTGAACCGCCGATGGCTGACTTGTCAGCACAGGTAAGGGTGAAAAGGTGCGGTAAGAGCGCACCGCGGACGTGGCAACACGGACGGCAGGCTAAACCCCATCAGGAGCAAGACCAAATAGGGGGGCGTTAACGTGGCTCGCGTTGTCCCCGGGTAGGTTGCTTGAGACTGTCGGTAACGGCAGTACTAGAGGAATGACTGTCCAACGACAGAACCCGGCTTATCGGCTGACTTCCAATCCCCACCCCACTCGCAGTACCCGTCAGTACCATTTCTTCTCGCTATCGATCTTGCTCAAAAAATAAGCAAAAAGGTTTTTACTGCTTAAAAAAAAAGCATTACAATGGCCGCCCTTTTGCTTGTTTGACCGCAGAACACCTGATGCGCATTGGTCCCTACACCCTGAAAAACCGGCTGATCGTCGCTCCCATGGCGGGTGTGACCGACCGTCCGTTTCGCATGCTGTGCAAGAAAATGGGCGCAGCCATGGCGGTGTCGGAAATGATCACGTCCAACAAGTCATTGTGGGCGACGGCCAAGACCTTGCGCCGGGCCGACCACACTGGCGAAGTGGAGCCGATTTCGGTGCAGATTGCCGGTTCGGACCCACAGCAGATGGCGGAGGCCGCACGTATCAACGTGGAGCAGGGTGCGCAGATCATCGACATCAACATGGGTTGTCCGGCCAAGAAGGTATGCAATGTGGCGGCCGGTTCGGCCCTGTTGCGTGATGAAGCACTGGTGGGCCGCATTCTGGACGCGGTGGTCAAGGCAGTGGATGTGCCGGTGACGCTGAAAACCCGTACCGGCTGGAGCCCCGAGCATCGCAATGCCTTGCGCATTGCACGGCTGGCCGAGGACTGCGGCATCGCGGCGCTGGCGCTGCATGGCCGCACCCGTGAAGACATGTATCGCGGTGCTGCCGAATACGACACCATCCGCGCGGTCAAGGCCAGCATCGGTATTCCGCTGATTGCCAATGGTGACATCGACACACCGCAAAAGGCGCAGCAGGTATTGCAGTACACCGGTGCCGATGCGGTGATGATAGGCCGGGCGGCGCAGGGGCGGCCGTGGATTTTCCGTGAAATGCAGCATTACCTGGAAACGGGTGAATGCCTGCCGCCACCCACGGTGACGGAAATCCGCCAGCTGTTGCTGGAGCATCTGGATGATTTGTACGGGTTTTATGGCGAGTATTCGGGTTGTCGCATCGCCCGCAAGCACATTGCCTGGTACACCAGGGGGCTGAGGGGCTCCAATGAGTTTCGCCAGACCATGTACCAGCTGGAAGAAACCGGCAGCCAGCGCCTGGCGGTGGCTGGCTATTTCGATCAGCTGGCGAGCTTGTCGGAACACCTGGAATACCTGGACGAGCTGGCCGAAGAGACGGTGACGGCTTGACCGGCAGCCAGCAGCAGGAGGCCCGGGGGCGGGCTACAGTGCAGTACACAGCGTTCACACCATATGTTGAAGACAGAACAATAAACATGCAAAACAACGAACATATTTCCCAGTCAGTGCGGCTGGCGATGGAACAATACTTCCGTGATCTGGACGGCGAAATACCTGCCTCGATCTACGATATGGTGCTGGCCTGTGTGGAAAAACCCCTGATCGAGGTGGTGCTCACCCACACGCAGGGCAACCAGACCCGGGCGGCAGAGCTGCTTGGGCTCAATCGCAACACCCTGCGTAAAAAAATGAAGTCGTATGATTTGATATGAAGATAAACCGGCCATGCCCCACACAGGATGGCCGGTTTTTTTGTGTCTGCCGGCAAGGCAGGGCAAGCCGCATACGGCCTGGTGCGGGCATCAGGCCACAGTAAAAACAGCTTTTTCATTCATTAGCCAAGGTGGTAGAGAAACATGACCAAAATCGAACGCGCGCTGATCAGCGTATCCGACAAGACCGGTGTTCTGGAATTTGCACAGGAACTGGCCGCACTGGGCGTGCATATCCTGTCGACCGGCGGTACCGCCAAATTGCTGGCTGACAATGGCGTGCCGGTGACCGAAGTGTCCGATTACACCGGCTTCCCGGAAATGCTGGATGGCCGCGTGAAGACCCTGCATCCCAAAGTGCACGGTGGCATTCTGGGCCGTCGCGACCTGCCGGAACACGTGGCCAAGATGGCCGAATACGATATCGGCAACATCGATCTGGTGTGCGTGAACCTCTACCCGTTTGAAGCCACCATTGCCAACCCGGACTGTGTGCTGGAAGACGCCATCGAAAACATCGACATCGGCGGCCCCACCATGGTGCGCTCCGCCGCCAAGAACTGGGCCCACGTTGCCATCGTCACCGATGCTGCCGACTACGCTGCACTGACTGCCGAACTGAAGGCCAATGACGGCAAGCTGGCCAAGACCACCCGCTTCGAACTGGCCAAGAAGGCCTTCACCCACACCGCCGCTTACGACGGTGCCATCTCCAACTACCTGACCAGCCTGGCCGATGGCGTGGTGAGCGGCAAGCCGGAACGCGTGGCCTTCCCGAACCGCCTGAACGCCCAGTTCGTCAAGGTGCAGGACATGCGCTACGGTGAAAACCCGCATCAGTCCGCCGCTTTCTACCGCGACCTGGACCCGGCAGCCGGCACCATCTCCGGCTACCGTCAGCTGCAGGGCAAGGAACTGTCCTACAACAACATCGCTGACGCCGACGCCGCCTGGGAAGCGGTCAAGACCTTCGACCAGACCGCCTGCGTCATCGTCAAGCATGCCAACCCCTGCGGCGTGGCCGTGGCCGGTGACACCCTGAGCGCCTACAAGCTGGCCTTTGCCACCGACACCACCAGCGCCTTTGGCGGCATCATCGCCTTCAACCGCCCGGTGGATGCCGAAACCGTGGAAGCCGTGACCGGCCAGTTCCTGGAAGTGCTGATTGCCCCGTCCTTCACTGAAGAAGCCAAGGCCATCATCGCCGCCAAGAAGAATGTGCGCGTACTGGAAATCCCGCTGGAAAGCGGTGCCAACCGCTTCGAACTGAAGCGCGTGGGCGGCGGCGTGCTGGTACAGACCCCGGACATCCGCAATGTGGCACTGGATGAACTGCGCGTGGTGACCAAGCGTCAACCCACCCCGCAGGAAATGTCCGACCTGCTGTTCGCCTGGCGCGTGGCCAAGTTCGTCAAATCCAACGCCATCGTGTTCTGCAATAACGGCCAGACCGCCGGTATCGGCGCCGGCCAGATGAGCCGTGTGGATTCCACCCGCATCGCTGCCCGCAAGGCGCAGGATGCCGGCCTGAGCCTGCAAGGTGCCGTGGCTTCCAGTGACGCCTTCTTCCCCTTCCGCGACGGTATCGACGTGATTGCCGAGCAGGGCATCAAGGCCATCATCCAGCCGGGTGGCTCCATGCGCGACGAAGAAGTGTTTGCCGCAGCCGACGAGCATGGCATTGCCATGGTGCTGACCGGCGTGCGTCATTTCCGCCACTAAGCGCGCACGGCCTCTCCACGCACATTGTGGGGAGGCCGCACACCAACCGCTTTGCCGCCCGCCGGAGAAGCCGTGAACAAGACCACCAGGATCATGCTGCTGATTGTGCTGATATGCGGCCTGGCTGCCACGGTGTACTGGCTGGAACCGCCGGCCCCGCCGCCGGCACCAGCCCCGCTTGCCCAGGCACCCGACCTCAAGCGGCTGGCCGAGCAGGCGCTGGCGGTGTATCGCAGTGGGCAAAACATGCAGACCGCGGCCAAACCAGGACAGTGGAAGCTGGACGCCAAGGCCAGTAACAGTGCTGGCCCGTTTGTCGGAGTCTTCGGCCCGCTGCAACTGGCCCGGGACGGCCAGGGCCGTCAGTTGTTGCTGACCACCTTTGTGGCGGATACGGCGGATTCGGCTGGTGAGGGCATGGACAGCTTTGCCGCCTCCGGCATCAGCCGCCTGCTGCTGTTTGTATTGCAGAACGGCCAGTACGTGCTGCAAACGGAAAAGCAGCTGGAAATGGGCACCAACGGCATGGCAGCCAGCGCGCGTGTGGTGCAGCTGGGGCCGCACGAGTGGGGCTGGACCTTGCACAGCAGCTATCTGCAACAAGGCTATACCGCCAGTACGGTGGAGTTTTTCCACGCCACCGCCACGGATATCCGCAGCATGGGGCATCTGACCGAACAGGCCGACAACAAGGGCGTGTGTGGTGATGCCGGCGGCGATGGCTGCCCTGCAGTCACCGACCTGCAAGCCCGCTGGCAGTGGCTTCCTGTGGCAGGCCCTGATGCGCGCTTTTATCCGCTGGATGTGCAATGGCAAGGGCTGATCGACGGCAAGAAAATCAGCCAGCACGCGCAGTTGTTTCCCGATGCAGGCAGCGGGATTTATCCGTTCCCTGCCAATCTGAATGTACAATTCTGAGCGCAGCCCGACAGGGCCTGCTGCTCCATGACGGCAGCCACATGCTGCCGCTAACGATGAAGGATCTCGCAAGATGAAAGTGTTGGTAATCGGTTCCGGTGGCCGCGAACACGCACTGGCGTGGCGTATTGCCAAGTCCAATCGCGTCTCCAAGGTATTTGTGGCACCTGGCAATGCCGGTACCGCGCTGGACCCCAATCTCACCAATGTCGAGCTGAGCGGCAACGAGGCGCTGGTCGAGTTTGCCCGTCGTGAAGACATCCAGCTGACCGTGGTCGGCCCGGAAGCCCCGCTGGCTGCCGGTGTGGTGGATGCCTTCCGTGCTGCCGGGCTGAAAATCTTCGGCCCCACCCAGTACTGTGCCCAGCTGGAAAGCTCCAAGGATTTTGCCAAGGCCTTCATGCAGCGCCATGGCATTCCGACGGCCGGTTACCAGACCTTTACCGATGCGGCTGAAGCCCATGCCTATGTAAATGGCAAGGGCGCGCCCATCGTGATCAAGGCTGACGGCCTGGCTGCGGGCAAGGGCGTGGTGGTGGCAATGACGCTGGACGAAGCCCATGCCGCCATCGACGACATGCTGGTGGGCAACAAGATGGGCAGCGCCGGTGCGCGCGTGGTGATCGAAGACTTCCTGCAAGGCGAAGAGGCCAGCTTCATCGTGATGGTGGATGGCGACCACGTATTGCCGATGGCCACCAGCCAGGACCACAAGCGCCTGCTTGACAACGACCTGGGCCCCAATACCGGCGGCATGGGCGCCTACAGCCCGGCACCGGTGGTCACCCCGCAGGTGCATAACCGCGTGATGCGCGAAATCATCCTGCCCACCGTGCAAGGCATGAAAAAGGACGGCCACAGCTACACCGGCTTCCTGTATGCCGGGCTGATGATCGACCATGACGGCAACCCGTTCACCATCGAATTCAACTGCCGCTTTGGCGACCCGGAAACCCAGCCCATCATGGCGCGTCTGAAGTCGGACTTCACCGTGCTGCTGGAAGCCGGTGTCAACGGCAAGCTGGATCAGGTGGAAGCCGAATGGGACCGCCGCGTGGCGCTGGGCGTGGTGCTGGCTGCCGCCGGCTACCCGGATGCCCCGCGCAAGGGCGACGTCATCACCGGCCTGCCGGCGGAAACCGCAGACAGCATGGTGTTCCATGCCGGCACGGCGTTCAACGACAGCAAGCAGGTAGTCAGCAATGGCGGCCGCGTGCTGTGCGCGGTAGGCCTGGGCGACAGTGTGAAGATGGCGCAGCAAAAAGCCTATGCGGTAGCGGATGCCATCCATTTTGATGGCAGCCAGCTGCGCCGCGATATCGGCAGCAAGGCAATCAATCGCCCCAAGTAAGCCGGATTGGCAGCATGGCAGACAACGGCACCCAGTGGGTGCCGTTTTTCTTTATCTGTTTTTGATGTCCTGCATGGCCATTTCTATGCGATTTTGACTGACGGAGCACTACATTCTGCTTGTCAGCCATCGTATGGATAGCAGGTGTCCTCCATGTTTGCATCGGCCCCCCAACCATCGCCTCTGCCACGCAGCGCACAGTCCCTGTTGCGCCATGCCCGCCGTTGCTGCTGCCGGGTGAGCTACTGGCTGCGCCAGTTCCGCAGCCCGGTCCAGGTCTCGCGCTGTTGTGCCTGGCGTGCCTTGCCGCCGGCAGCGGCAACACAGAAAAAACCGACCTTTATGGCAGGCCCCCACAGGCTTGACTAGACTGCAAATGTCGCTGACATCCGGGAGTCGCTGCCATGTCCATCCGTCTGCTCCTTGCCAGCGTACTATTGACCGCCAGCCTTGCTGCCACGGCAGCCCCGCCGCTGCGCATCCTCACCGAGGATTACCCCCCCTTCAACATGATGGGCAGTGGGGGGCGTATCAGCGGCTTGTCTACCGATATCGTGCAGGAGCTGTTCAAGCGTGCCGGCACCAGCTATGGCATCGAACTGCTACCGTGGATCCGTGCCTTCAACCTGACGGTGCTGGAAACCAATACCTGCCTGTATTCCACTACCCGTAACGATGCACGCGAACATCAGTTCAAATGGATAGGTCCGCTGGTGGAGAATCCCTGGGTGTTGTACGCACGGGCGGATAACCACCATGCCATCCTGGCACTGGAAGATGTGCGGCGTTTCAAGATAGGTGGCTATGCAGGCGATGCGACTTCTCAATTCCTGATTGACCGCGGTTTTGATGTCGACCTTGCCAATAGCGACCAATTGAACGTCAGAAAGCTGCTGGCCGGCCGCATTGATTTCTGGGCGACCGGAAAATATCTGGGTGCCTCGCTGCTGGCACGGGAAAAAGTCAGCCAGCTCAAGCCGGTGCTTACCTTCAATACCACCTTGCTCTACCTTGCCTGCAACCCGGCCATGCCGGACAGCCAGGTCCAGGCGCTGAACGAGTTGCTGCGCAGCATGCAGCGTGATGGCACGCTGGCACGCCTCAATGCCAAATATCTTAACCAGAAAGAGTGAGCGGACTGCAGATCGCGGTTTCATCTGGTGCTGCGCTGCCGCTACAATGGCAGCTTCGCTTCGACTCCTTGCCAACCTGCATGCCGTCTTCCTGCTTGTCCTCGCCATACCGTCTGCCCAAGGCAGGCCTGCTGATGCAGGCGCGCGCGCGTTTGCGCGCGGGCGGGGTGATTGCTTATTCCACCGAATCCTGTTTCGGGCTGGGATGCCTGCCGGAGGATGTCAGGGCAATCCGGCGGGTGCTGGCCATCAAGGCAAGGCCGAATCACAAGGGCCTGATCGTGATTGCCGCCGACGTCGCCCAGATCCGTCATCTGGTCAAGCCGCTTTCCGCCGCACAATGGGCGGAACTTGGCCGCTACTGGCCCGGTCCCTATACCTTTTTGCTGCCGGCCTCGCGCAAGGTGGCACCGGCCCTGCGTGGCCGCCATGACAAGATTGCCGTGCGCATTACCGCCCATGGCGAAGCCGCCGCCCTGTGCCGGGCTGTGGGCAGCGCGCTGGTGTCGACTTCTGCCAACCGCGCCGGACAACGTGCGTTAAAGACTGCACGGGCTTGTCGCATGGCATTTGGCAGCGCGGTACTGACCCTGCCGGGGCGGATAGGCAAACGCAGGAAACCTTCCACCATCATTGATTTCACCAGCGGCCGCGTATTGCGCTAGGCCGTTTTAATTCAGACAAGGAAACAACGTGCAGCAGATTTCCATATTCAGCCTGGTGATGAATGCCAGCCTGGTGGTGCAGCTGGTCATGGCAGGCCTGGCCTTGGTGTCGGTGCTGTCGTGGGCGCTGATCTTCAACAAGATTTCCGTATTGCGTGCCGCGCGTCGCCACAGCGACGAGTTCGAACGCAATTTCTGGAGCGGGGCCGACCTGAACCGCTTGTATGAAGACGCCAACCGCCGCAACGACAGCGTGGGCATGGAACGCATCTTCCAGTCCGGTTTTGCCGAATTCCTCAAGCTGCGTGGCCGTACGGGTGCCGAGCTGTCGGACATCATGGATGGTTCGCGCCGTGCCATGCGCGCTGCCGCCCAGCGCGAACTGGATGCGCTGGACAGCCATACTTCTTTCCTGGCTACGGTCGGTTCGGTCAGTCCCTATATCGGCCTGTTCGGCACGGTGTGGGGCATCATGCATGCCTTTATCGGGCTGGGTAATGTGGGGCAGGCTACCTTGTCCACCGTGGCCCCTGGTATTGCCGAAGCGTTGGTAGCTACTGCCATCGGCCTGTTTGCCGCCATTCCGGCCGTGGTGGCGTATAACCGCTTTGCCACCGA
Organism: Aquitalea sp. ASV11; assembly: GCF_016429185.1. Classification (NCBI taxonomy): domain Bacteria; kingdom Pseudomonadati; phylum Pseudomonadota; class Betaproteobacteria; order Neisseriales; family Chromobacteriaceae; genus Aquitalea; species Aquitalea sp. ASV11. Next base: position 63,097 of record NZ_JAELUD010000010.1, on the reverse strand, counting down.
TGTGGACCGCCTGGCTACCCGCTTCGATACCTATATGGAAGAGTTTTCCAACATCCTGCAACGGCTGGCCACCCGCTGATCCCCACCGGAGGCAGGGATTGTTCTGGCTCAAGAACAGAGCTTTCCCTGCCGGTGCTTGAGTTTTTTGCAGGCCGAAGGCATGGTGGACGACCACCCACCCCGAGTCCGCCATGTCTGCCCGTCCCGCCTCGCTGTCCTTGCTGACGCTGTCAGCCTTCTTTGCCCTGTACGTGATCTGGGGCTCCACCTATTTCTTCATCCGCATTGGCATTGAATCCTGGCCGCCGTTCATGATGGCCGGTCTGCGCTTTCTGTTTGCCGGCAGCGTGATGCTGGCTTTCCTGCTGCTGCGCGGCCATCGTCTGCCCAGCCGGCAGGAATTGCGTGGCGCAGCCATTCTGGGCGTGTTGATGCCAGCCATCGGCAATGGTTTTGTCACGCTGGCAGAAAAACAGGTGTCGTCCGGAGTGGCTGCGCTGGTGGTGGCCACCGTACCCCTGTTCACCGTGCTGTTTGGCCGCTTCTGTTTCGGCCTGCGTGCGCGTGGCCGCGAATGGGCAGGCATCGCGCTGGGCATGTTGGGCATGCTGGTACTGAACCTGGGTTCCAACTTGCGCGCCAGCCCGATGGGGGCGTTCTGGCTGCTGTTCGCCTCCGCCGGTTGGGCGCTGGGCTCGGCCTGGAGCCGGGTGATTGTGCAGCCCAAGGGGCCGATGGGCAGTGCCTGGATGATGATTTTCGGTGGCATTGCCTTGTTGCTGGGCAGTGCGGCCACCGGAGAGCAACTGACAGCGATGCCGTCGTGGCAGGGTTGGGCCGCCATTGCCTACCTGTCGGTGTTCGGTTCCATGGTGGCCTACAGTGCCTATCTGCATCTGCTGAAAACCGTGTCGCCAGCGGCGGCCACCAGCTATGCCTATGTCAATCCCATCATCGCCGTCCTGCTGGGCATGCTGTTGCTGGGTGAGCATGTCGGTCAGCAGGAAGTGCTGGCCATGGTGATCATCCTCTCCGGCGTGGTACTGATCAGCTGGCGCAAATAAAGTCGCCGCCGCGACTTTGTCCTCATCCAGACAGGGGCCCTTCGCGGCCCCTGTTGCATTGCGCCAGTTCCACTGTGGTTTTCTGGCGACGTTACGGCAATTGGCCTGCAGCCAGTGCTACGCCACACTGCTGCACCTGGCTGCCTGAGACTGTCTGTCTGGCCAGTCATGACACATTCACGATGCTATCCACGTTTTAGTCGCAGAAAACACCCACTTCAATACCACTTTGTCGGTCTCTTCATTTCCTCACCAGTCTTGTCATGGCCCTCTGTGCTGCATGGTTTTCTGTATTTCCTGTATTCCGGCCGCGTCACTTTCTGTCATTTGGCAGGTGTATCGTGCAATTGGTATTGACGTGGTATTTAAGTGGTATTAATTTTGCAGCCATGACAGGTGTGGTCTTGCAGGGCAAGGAATGCGATATTCGCCGTGTTACCAACCAGACCAGTTGCAGACCGCTTATGGAAAACCGATGGAGTGCACTCAAGCCGGAAGGCGAGTCCACCACGCCGCTGTATTTGCAGCTTGCCCGCAAACTGGCCGAAGCCATCAATGCCGGCTGGTGGCAGGCAGACGAAGCCCTGCCATCCGAACGCACCTTCTCCGAAGAGCTGGGCATTTCGCGGGTGACCGCGCGCAAGGCGATGGACGTGTTGCTGGAGCAGGGGCTGATCCGGCGCCGACATGGTTCCGGCACTTTCATCACACCAAGACTGGAACAGCCCTTGTCACGGCTGGTGGGTTTTACCGAGCAATTGCGCCAGCGCGGCTTCGAACCTTCCTCGGTATGGCTGGAGCGCGGCATTCATCCGCCCAGCAATGACGAGGTGATCAAGCTGGGCTTGTCTCCCACCTCCCAGGTGGCGCGGCTCAAGCGCCAGCGCCTGGCAGACGGGGTAGTGATGGCGATAGAGATGACCACATTGCCAGTAGCCGTTTTGCCCGAGCCACATAAAGTGGGCAACTCGCTGTATGCCTACCTGGACAATGCCGGTCATGCCGTGGTGCGCGCCTTGCAGCATATCCGCGCGGTGAATGCCTCGGCCGAGATTGCAGCGCTGGCCGGCATCCGGCAGGGCGAGGCGATGTTGCTGATCACCCGCATCGGCTTCAGTGCCGATAACCAGGCGATAGAACTGACCGATACCTATTGCCGTAATGATTATTACGACTTTGTAGCTGAACTGAGACGATGACGACACGACATGTACTGCAGGGCCGCATCCTGACTGCCGATGGCTGGCGGGATGGCAGGCTGGAAACCGGGCCGGATGGCCGCATTGCCGCCCTTGACGGCAAATTGCCGGGCAGCGCCACGGCGACACGCTACATCCTGCCCGGCTTCATCGACCTGCATGTACATGGCGGAGGCGGGGTGGACATCATGGAGGGTGGCCAGGCGGCCGAATCGGTGGCGCGGCTGCATGCCCGCCACGGTACCACCGCCATGCTGGCCACCACCATGACCGCCCCCATGGACGAGATAGAAAACGTACTGGCAGCACTGGGGCCGTCTTGCCGCCAGCGCGCCAGCGGCAGTGCCCGCCTGCTGGGCGTGCATCTGGAAGGCCCGTATATCAATCCCGGCAAGCTGGGCGCACAACCGGACGATGCCTGTCAGGCCGTGCTGTCGCAAATCGAAAAACTGGCTCAATTGGCCCCGATTGCGCTGCTGACACTGGCCCCGGAAATTCCCGGCCACATGGACATCATCCGTGCCTTGAGCGATGCCGGTATCCGGGTGCAAATCGGCCACACCCTGGGCAGTTATGAGGATGGCGTGCAGGCCTTGCAGCAAGGTGCCACCGGCTTTACCCATTTGTTCAATGCCATGACCGGCCTGCATCACCGCGAGCCGGGCATGGTGGGGGCGGCGCTGGCCCATGCGGAATACGCCGAGCTGATTCCTGACTTGCTGCATGTGCATCCCGGTGCCATCCGCACCGCCTTGCGCGCCATTCCGCGGCTGTACTGCGTGACCGACTCCACTGCCGCAGCCGGCATGCCGGATGGTGAATACAAGCTGGGCTCACATACCGTGCACAAATGCCTGGGCGGGGTGCGGCTGGCCGACGGCACGCTGGCCGGCAGCACGCTGACCATGGATCAGGCCTTGCGCAATCTGGTGTCCATCGGCCTGCCACTGGCCGAGGCCTCGCACCGGTTGTCGTTGTACCCGGCCGATTACCTGGGCCATGCTGACCGCGGCCGTTTGCAGACCGGGGCATGGGCCGATGTGCTGGTGCTGGATGCCGAGCTGAATTTGCTGGATGTCTATCTGGAAGGGGAACACCTTGTCGTCTCTGATGTATGAAGAAGCACTGTCCGCTGCGGATGCCGTGGCCGCCCAACACATGTATGCGGATGAAGGCCTGGCGGTGCTGGGTCGCGAGCTGGCCACCACCCCGCCCACGCTGGCACTGACAGTGGCGCGTGGCAGCTCGGACCATGCTGCCAGTTATTTTGCTTACCTGGCCATGCAGCGCCTGGGCGTGCCGGTGGTGTCCTTGCCCATGTCGCTGGTCACCTTGCACCACGCCCCGCTGGCGGTAAAGGGCCAGCTGGCAGTTGCCCTGTCCCAGTCCGGCCAGAGCCCGGACCTGATCGATACCATGAGCCGCCTGGCCGCTGCCGGTGCGCGCACTGTGGCCCTGGTCAACAAGCATGAATCGCCGCTGGCGGCAGCTTGCGAATGGTCGTTGCCGCTGTGTGCCGGTGAAGAAAAGAGCGTGGCCGCCACCAAGAGCTATATCGCTTCGCTCTCCGCCGTAGCCCGACTGGTGGCGCACTGGCAGGGGGATACTGGTCTGTTGCAAGCGCTGGACCAACTGCCTGCCCAGCTGCAGCAGGCATGCCGTCAGGACTGGAGCGCAGCCCTTCCTGTTCTGGCCGGTGCCGAACGCATCATGGTGGTGGGGCGCGGGCTGGGTTTTGCCGTGGCGCTGGAAGCGGCGCTCAAGTTCAAGGAAACCTGTGCCATCCAGGCCGAGGCTTTCTCCGGTGCCGAAATCAAGCATGGCCCGATGGCCCTGATCGACGAAGGTTATCCGCTGCTGGTGTTTGCCCCACGCGGCCCGGAACAGCAAGGCCTGATCGATCTGGCTGCGGAAATGCGCGGTCGTGGCGCACGGGTATTGCTTGCCGCACCGGACACGGTAGCCAGTCGCGACCTGACGCTGAGCGTGGCTGACGATGAGTCGCTGGACCCCTTGCTGGCAATCCAGAGTTTCTACCTGATGGCGGCGCAACTGTCCGAAGCACGTGGGCTCAATCCTGACACCCCGCGTCATTTGTCCAAGGTCACCCGAACGCATTGAGCGCTGCCCTGAACCCGGCCACCACCCGGTGGCCCATTGCCAAACCGTTACGGCTTGTCGCCGTGCAAGGTGCCATCCAGGCCGTCAGAAGGCCCGGCGGCACCGGCATGGACTGAGCCGCAGGAGTCCCGCCACCCCATCGGCCACTCCTGACATGACAGGAGGTGTCCGATGTTGTCCCGTCTTTTTCGTGCAGGCCCGGCATCCATGCTGCCATCCCCCATGCCTGCACAGCGTCATTGGCCGATAACGGCCACCAGCCTGGTTTTTCCGCTTGTCCGATGGCCCTCCTGCGCCCAAGCAGGCAGGCATGATCACGGCTACACCCTATCCTGCGCAGCAAGCCTTGCTGGTGACCGCCGCGCAGACAAGACGGAATGGCAACTGACCATTCCACATCAAAAGGAGGCGTTGAGGTGAGTACACAAAACAGATTTGCAGGCATCCAGCAGCTGGGCCGGGCCCTGATGCTGCCGATTGCGGTATTGCCGGTGGCCGGTTTGTTGTTGCGGCTGGGGCAGCCGGACCTGCTCAACATCAAGGTCATGGCGCAAGCCGGGGATGCCATTTTCGGCAATCTGGCACTGATTTTTGCCATTGGCGTGGCAGTAGGCTTTGCGCGAGACAACAACGGTGCGGCAGGGCTGGCCGGTGCCATTGGCTATATGGTGCTGACGGCGGTACTGAAAGTCATGCCGGATACCTTGCTGGCCTATACAGCGTTCAAATCGCTGGTACATCTGGAAGCAGACGGCAAACCGTTTGCCATCAACATGGGCGTGCTGGCCGGGATATTGTCCGGCCTGATTGCCGGAGTGCTGTACAACCGTTACAAGGACATCAAGCTCCCCACCTATCTGGCCTTCTTTGGCGGGCGTCGCTTTGTGCCGATTGCCACCGGTTTTGCCATGCTGCTGCTGGGGGTGGTGCTGGGCCTCGCTTGGCCGCCGGTGCAAAACGGCATTGATGCAGTGGGCAAATGGCTGATCGGCGTCGGCGAAATCGGGCTGTTCATCTATGGCGTGCTCAACCGCCTGCTCATCGTTACCGGGCTGCACCACATTCTCAATACCATGGTGTGGTTCCAGGTGGGCGATTACACCGATGCAGCAGGCAAGCTGGTGCATGGCGACCTGACCCGTTTCTTCGCCGGAGACAAAACCGCCGGCATGTTCATGAGCGGTTTTTTCCCGGTGATGATGTTCGGCCTGCCCGCTGCCTGCCTGGCGATGTACCGGGCGGCCAGGCCGGAGAACAAGGCCGCCGTGGGCGGGGTGCTGTTTTCCATGGCGCTGACTGCCTTCCTGACCGGCGTGACCGAGCCGGTCGAGTTTGCCTTCATGTTCCTGGCTCCCATGCTGTATGCCATCCATGCGGTACTCACCGGCATTGCCATGGCCCTGATGTATGCACTGGGCGTGCATCTGGGCTTTGGCTTCTCCGCCGGCCTGTTCGATTACCTGCTTAACTTCGGCATTGCCCAGAAGCCGCTGCTGTTGCTGCCGGTGGGCCTGATGTACTTCGTCATCTATTACGGCCTGTTCAGTTTCTTCATCCGCAAGTTCAACTTGCAAACCATGGGCCGCGAAGCCGCGCCACAGGTCGCCGTGGCGGCGGTGGAAGGCTCTTCCCGTGGGCATGCGTTTATTCGTGCCTTGGGTGGGGCGGCCAATCTGAAGTCGGTGGATGCCTGCACCACCCGCCTGCGCTTGCAGGTGGCCGACAATGACAAGGTGGATGAAGCCGCACTCAAGGCACTGGGTTCACGCGGACTGATCAAACCGGCTGCCGGCAGCGTGCAAGTGGTGCTGGGGCCGGAGGCGGATCTGATTTCTGATGAAATCCGCACTGCACTGCAACAGGCTGACAGCAGTCCGGCTTCCCCTGTAGTGGCTGGCCGTGTTTCAGGCGCACATCCGACAGGAGGTGCCAGCATGCAACGTGAAGACTGGCTGCAAGCACTGGGCGGGCAGACTAATGTGAAGCGTGTACAAGCGGTGGCCGGTGGCCGCCTGCGTATCGAGGTGACTGACAGCGCGCTGGTGGATATCGCCGCGTTGCAAGCCCTGGGTGCGCGGGGTGTCACCACCTTCTCCTCCAGCTTGCTGCATGTGCTGCTGGCGGAAGACCCTGCTCACTTTGCCAGTTTCCTTCAGGTGTAAAACCTGCATTGCACTACATGGCGGTGAGCCTTGACTGGCAAGGATTTCACCGCTTTGTTGGTAACCTGCACACTACTTTTGTAGTCACTTGCTTACAGCGCAAAAGGAGCAGAAATTGAATGGCGCAGGGCACGAGATGACCCTGCACCATTATCAAATTAGGAGGATGCATCATGACGTTGAAAGTTGCCATTAATGGTTACGGTCGTATTGGCCGCATGGTGGTCCGCGCCTGGCAGGAGCGTTTTGCTGACCGCGATATCGAAATCGTGGCCATCAATGACCTGGGCAAGCCGGAACTGCACGAACACCTCACCCGTTTTGACAGCGTGCATGGCCCGTTTGGTGGCACCATCGCGCTGGAAGGCGATGCCCTGGTGGTGAACGGCAAGCCGATCAAGCTGCTCTCCATCCGCAACCCGGCAGAACTGCCGTGGAAAGAACTGGGCGTGGATGTGGTACTGGAATGTACCGGCATCTTCACCAAACGTGAAAAAGCTGCACTGCACCTGGAAGCCGGTGCCAAGCGCGTGCTGATTTCCGCTCCGGCCAACGATGCCGACGCCACCGTGGTATTCGGCGTAAACGATAACGTGCTGACCAGCGCCATGACCGTGGTGTCCAATGCCTCCTGCACCACCAACTGCCTGGCCCCGCTGGTTGAGCCGCTGATTGATACCATCGGTATCGAACGTGGCCTGATGACCACCATCCATGCCTACACCAACGACCAGGTGCTGCTGGATACCGACCACTCCGACCTGCGTCGCGCCCGTTCCGCAGCTGTCTCCATGATTCCCACCAAGACCGGTGCTGCTGCTGCCGTAGGTCTGGTTCTGCCCAAGCTGCAAGGCAAGTTGGATGGCTTTGCCGTTCGTGTACCGGTCAGCAATGTCTCCCTGGTCGACCTGACCTTCACCGCCAGCCGTGACACTACGGTGGCCGAAGTGAATGAGCTGATTACCACCGCTGCCAAGGGCAAGCTGGCTGGCGTGCTGGCCGTCAACACCCTGCCGCTGGTATCGCGTGACTTCCTGCACCACCCGGCTTCCAGCGTGTTTGACTCCACGCTGACCCGCGTGATTGCCGGTCGTGAAGTCAAGGTGCTGTCCTGGTACGACAACGAGTGGGGCTTTGCCAACCGCATGCTGGATACCTCGCTGGCCTGGGCCGCTGCCAAGTAATCTGACAAAAGCGATTTAGCCAATCCGTTCTTCCGGGCAGCGTCAGAACTGCCGGGGAGAAGCCGGTGCAGTAAACCCGGTGGTCATTGGTCAGAAGATGACAGCCTGGGTGCTTCGTTCGTAGATGTGCTTCTATATGGTCTCTCCCAAGAGCTTGGCCGAAGAATCAATGATTCTTCGGCCATTTTTTTGCCCATGGCCGGGCATCTGCACCCGCGAGAGTCATCTCCGCCATCCTGATGACAGGCTTGCCCCCACAGCGTTATCGCTGCGTCCGGTACCAGCCTTGCTCAGTCGTCTGCCAGCAACTGGGGCATGCGCGGCGGGACCGGCATGTCGATGATGATGGAGGTTTTGGTGTCGCCAAACTGCATCAACTGGGCAATCAGGGTTTGCAGGCTGGGCATGGTATCGACCGCCACTTTCATCATCAGGCCGCTGGTGCCGGTGATGGATGCACACTCCAGTACCTGGGGCATGCTGCGGATGCGGTCAATCACTACGTAATACTCCAGATGCTTCACTGTCAGTTCAATCATGCACAGGATGGGTAAGCCTACCTTGGCCGGGTCGATCTGCGCCCGGTAGCCGGTAATCACCCCCTGCCGCTCCAGTTTGTCCACCCGGTCGGCAATGGCAGGGGAGGACAGATTCACCCGTCGGGCCAGTTCGGCAAAGCTGATGCGGGCATTTTCGTGCAGGCTGCTCAGTATTTTTTTGTCGAATTTATCCAAGTTTGGAATCCAAGGTTTTTTGGCGTTAAAAAGCCATTTTACAAGGTTAAATCAGGAAATTTCCAATATTTCCACATTAAGAAATGGCTTCTTGCTCCGTACAATGCCTGCCTTATCGGAGCTGTTGCGGCACTGTCCCGCCGTGATGGTTCTTGTCTGGATTCGTTGCTGATGGGTACATGTCCCTGTACCTGTTTGAAACTGTCCTGGTGATCTCTTTGTCCCTGGTCTCAAGTCAGACAAACAAATTCTTGACGAAGGCCATTCCGGGTCTGCCATGCGGCAGGCCCGTTTTTTTTTGTCGGTACGGCATGCTCTACGTGGCAAGATAGGGTGGTGGTGCACTGGATGACAGGATTTGCAGAAGTTTTGGCAACTATTTAAGAAATGTCATATTTCTGTAATCGCTGCTTTTTATCCTTGCCATCATCAAACCGGGACTGGACCGATACATGGCTGCCAATATTCTGCTTGTCGAAGACGAGCCTGCAATTCAGGAACTGATTGCGTTTAACCTCAACCAGGCTGGACATCACGTCTTGCGTGCCAGCACGGCCGAGGCTGCGTTGACCCTGGTGCGCAATGCACTGCCGGATCTGGTGCTGCTGGACTGGATGCTGCCGGGTGCGTCCGGGGTGGATATTGCCAAACGCCTGCGTTCGGATGAGCGCACCAAGCATATCCCCATCATCATGCTCACCGCCCGTTCCGATGAGCAGGACAAGATTACCGGGCTGGAATCCGGCGCTGACGACTACATCACCAAGCCGTTCTCGCCGCGTGAATTGCTGGCCCGCATCAAGGCCGTGCTGCGCCGCCGCGCTCCGCAGATGACCGACGATGCGGTCGAGGTGCAAGGCCTGCGCCTGGACCCGATCACCCATCGCGTCAGCGGTAATGGTGACACCATCGACCTGGGCCCAACCGAATTCCGCCTGCTGCACTTTTTCATGACCCATCCGGAACGCGTGCATTCCCGTTCGCAACTGCTGGACCAGGTGTGGGGCGATCATGTATTTGTTGAAGAACGCACGGTAGACGTGCACATCCGCCGCCTGCGCAGTTCGCTGGAAAGCACGGGCCATGATGCCCTGATCCAGACCGTGCGTGGTACCGGCTACCGTTTCTCCACCCAGCAGTGAGGCTGACTTGCGCGAATTCTTGCAGCGTACCCTGGTCTGGCTGATTGTCATCCTCTTCATCGGCCTTGCCTTCTGGGCATTTTCTGGCCCGATCGAAGGTCTGATCGCTGCCGGTGTCGCCCTGCTGGCTTGGCTGGGTTTTCACCTGTACCACATCGCCTTGTTGCTGCGCTGGCTGGAGCAACCCACCGCCGAGCGGGTGCCCGATGGCTTTGGTGCCTGGCATACCGTGTTCATGACGCTGTATCGCACCATGCGCAGCCAGATGCAAAGCAAGCGCAAGCTCACCAATGTGCTGGAACGCTTCATCAATGCCGGTGAAGCCATGCCGGATGGCGTGGTGGTGCTGGACGAGAATGATCGCATCGAGTGGATCAACCCGATGGCGATGGAGCACCTGAATCTGGATCGCAAGCACGATGTGGGCAACCAGATTCTCAACCTCATCCGCCAGCCCAGTTTTCATGCCTACATGAAAAATGCCAGTTTCAGCCAGCCTCTGGTCCTGCAGCTGACCCAGCCGCGTGAACTGGTGATTTCAGTGCAACTGGTGCCGTTTGACTCCACTCGCAAGCTGCTGCTCAGCCGCGACATCACCTCGTTGGAGCGGGTACAGACCGTGCATCGCGATTTTGTCGCCAATGTGTCGCACGAATTGCGCACGCCGCTGACTGTGGTCGGTGGTTTTCTGGAAACCCTGTCCGATATGGAAGAAGTGGACCAGGCCACCCTCAGCCACTTCCTGCCCATGATGATGGAGCAGTCACGACGCATGCAGAGCCTGGTGGAGGACCTGCTGACCCTGTCCCGGCTGGAAAACAGCCCCAAGGCGGTGATGGCGGAGAAAGTGAACATGCAGGACATGCTGGATACCCTGATGGTGGAGGCCGAAGGCCTGTCGCAGGGACGCCATCATGTCCGGCTGGAAAAGGGCTGCAATCAATGGCTGTGGGGTAGCGCGCAGGAGCTGCATTCCGCCTTTGGCAATCTGGTATCCAATGCCGTGCGTTACACGCCGGAAGGCGGCGATATCGTGCTGTCGTGGAAGGCGGAAGGCGAGCGGCTGTGTTTTTCGGTCAAGGACAGCGGTATCGGCATCCCGCGTGAGCACATTCCGCGCCTGACCGAACGCTTTTACCGGGTCGACCGTGGCCGCTCGCGCGGCAATGGCGGCACCGGGCTGGGGCTGGCCATCGTCAAGCATGTGGTGGCACGACATAACGCCCGGTTGGATATCCGCAGCGAACCGGACAAGGGCAGTACCTTCAGCGTGATTTTCCAGCGCGAGCGCTCGGCCGAGCCGGAGGCACAGCCGGAAAACCAGGCCTGACCGGCAGGCTGCGTACTTGCACGCATGGTCAGTGCCTGGTGAAGGCTGCATAATCAGCGGCTGAATGGAGTCCGGGAGTGACCATGCTGCATCATGTCGTGTTGATCCGCTTTCTGCCTGCCACCACGGTGGCAGATATTGCCAATATCAGTCAGCAGTTTGCCGGTCTGGCCCGGCAGATTCCCGGCATCCTGACACTGGGAGGTGGCCCGGATGTCAGCCCGGAAGGTTTGCAACACGGCTTTACCCATGGCTGGCTGGTGCAGTTTGTCGACGCCGCCGCCCGTGATGCCTACCTGGTCCATCCGGCCCACCAGGCTTTCGTTTCCATGCTTAAACCGTTTGTTGATGACGTTTTAGTTTCTGATTTCCCGGCAAATTGACAGCAAATCGCTGCAATATGGGCTTGGCCTGCCTGCACAGTCGCGCTAGGATGTTCTTCTTTATGCGCCAACTTTCCCGACCCCGGACCACAACATGAATCGTCTGCAATCCATCCGCCCGTTCGGCCAGCGCATCTGGCTGGACAATCTGTCCCGCGAGCTGCTGGCTTCGGGAGAACTGGCCCGTCTGCTGCAAGAAGACGGCATTGCCGGTGTGACTTCCAATCCGGCCATCTTCTACAAGGCCATCAGTACCGATGCCAGCTACCAGGCCGACCTGAGCCGCTTGAAGGCCGAGCCGGGACTTGATGCCGAACAACGCTACGAAGCACTGGTGGTGCCTGACATCCAGGCCGCATGCGACTTGCTGCAGGAACAATACCGCAGCAGCGCCGGCAACGACGGCTATGTCAGCCTGGAAGTGTCCCCGGCCCTGTCGCATGACGAAGCGGGCACGCTGGACGCGGCACGCCGCCTGTGGGCCGCCATCGACCGGCCCAATGCCATGATCAAGATTCCGGCCACCGCAGCGGGCATTCGCGCTTTCCAGACACTGACCGCCGAGGGTATCAACGTCAACATCACCCTGCTGTTCAGCCTGCCGCAAGTGGAAGCCGTGTGGGATGCCTATATCGACGGTCTGAGCGCACGACTGGCTGCCGGCAAGCCGGTGACCGGCATCAAGGCGGTGGCCAGCTTCTTCCTGTCGCGGGTGGACAGCCTGCTGGACCCGCAACTGCCTGCCGCCCTGCAAGGCAAGGCGGCCATTGCGCTGTCCAAGGTGGCTTATGCCCGCTATCAGCAGCGTTTCCATGGCAGCGAGTTTGCCGCGCTGAAGGCCGCGGGTGCCTGGCCGCAATTCCTGCTGTGGGCTTCCACCGGTACCAAGAATGCGGCTTATTCCGATGTGTTGTACGTGGAAAGCCTGATTGGCGACGAAACGGTCAACACCGTGCCGGATGCTACCCTGGCCGCCTTCCGCGACCACGGCGTTGCTGCGCTGACCCTGCCGCAGGATGCGCAGCAGGCACAGATCACCCTGCTGGATGTGGCCGAGGCCGATATCGACCTGGTGGCCGTGGGTGACAAGCTGCAACAGGACGGGCTCAAGCTGTTCGAAGATGCTTTTGCTGCCTTGTTGAAGCTGACTGCCTGAAGCTGATGTGTTGAAATCAAAAAAGGATGCCCTATGGCATCCTTTTCTGTTTTACGACACCGGCTGTTGTTCAGCAGGCTTGCTGGCGGCGCTGGGCCATGCGCAAGCCTGCATTGCGCAGTTCATCTGCGTTCAGCGTGGCGGCGGCAGTGGGAATCAGCCAGGCCTCTTCGGAAGCTGCATGTTCCCGGTATTGCCGAACGAATTCGGCCACCGCGTTTTCGCTGATGCTGTCCAGTTCGCCATTGCGCAGGGCGCGCAAGTCGTCGCGGATGGCATTCCAGCACGAGTGCAGATAGCCGTGCTCGGCTTCCAGCTGCTCGATGCGCGGGGCGGCCGTGGGGACGCGTTCCAGCAGGATGGGGAACAGCTCCTCCTCCTCGTCGATGTGGTGGGCCGGGCCGGCGACGTCAAAGTAACGGATCACACCGTCGATGGTGTTCTTCACCGCCTCATTGACGCCATGTTCGGTGATATAGCCCGGTAGCTGGTCCAGCTGATCGCAAAAGCGGCGGATCTTGTCATGACAGGCCAGTAGCATGTCCAGTGGTTGTTCGAAACTGGCGCTGCTGGTGTTGCCAATATCATTCAGGGTAAGCATGGTGGGTGGCCTCAAGCTGGGAGAATGGTTCGAGTGTGCCGTGCTGCAATGCAAAAAACCATGATTCTGCTCAAATGCATCACACAGAATGGGCTACCGGCGTTCAGGCTGGCACAATGCCTTATTGTGCGCCCGGCCTGCCGCTGACGGAAACATTCATGCAGGCCACGCCGCCATTGGCAATTCGAAAGGTGGAAATGGATATTCCCTTTGTCGTCAAGGATGTAACGCTGAGTGACCCGGCCTTGGCCGCGGAGGTATTGCGCATCCAGCTGCAGGCGCATCAGGTAGAGGCGAAGTGGCTGGATTATCCGGCATTGCCATTGCTGTGGCGGGACATCACCCAGGTGATGGCTTGCTCCGACCGGGTCATCGGTGCATTCGAAGGCGAAACCTTGCGCGGCGTGCTGGTGGCAAGCAGGCGTCAGCAAGGCGGCTGGCATATCGAGCGAACCGTGGTGGACCCGGCCTGCTTTGCCTCAGGCTGGGGTTATCGCCTGCTCAATCATCTGCTGGCCGGTGCTGACGAAGTCAGTGTGGATACTGCAGAGGTCAATCAGGCTGCCATTGCCCTGTACCACAAGGCCGGTTTCGTTCTGCAACAACGCTGGACAGTGCCGGATGGCCTGGTGCTGTGGCGCATGTTGTACTGCGCCAACCGCTTGCAACCGGTGCTGCATCTTGAACCCAGCGGCTGGGTGCGTGAAGCCAGGCAGATTCCCTCGCCCAATTGTGATGCTCGCGAACATGGCCAGCCCGAGCTGCTGGTCATTCATAACATCAGCCTGCCGCCATACCGTTATGGCAGTCAGGCCGTGGAGCAGTTGTTCACCAACAGCCTGAATCCGGACGAAGATCCGTTTTTCGCCAGCATTCACCAGCTGCGGGTATCGGCCCATTTCTTTATCCGGCGCAGTGGCCAGCTGGTGCAGTTTGTCCCGGTGCAGTCCCGGGCCTGGCACGCCGGGGTCTCCAGCTGGCAGGGCCGCGAGCGCTGTAATGATTTTTCCATCGGTGTTGAGATGGAAGGCTGCGATTTCGAACCCTTTGCCGATGCCCAGTACCAGATGTTGCTGGCGCTGATCGAGACCTTGCGTCAGCACCTGCCGTTACGGGCAATGACCGGGCATGAAGACATTGCTCCGGGGCGCAAGACCGATCCCGGCCCCTTCTTTGACTGGGCCCGTGTCCGTGCCCGGATTGACCTGCCGGCGTAGTGTTGCCACTACATAGTAAAATTTCATCCGTTTTGCATCATTTGGCCGCTTGCTTCGGAGCGGCCATTTTTGTTGCAAGTGGCTGCATCAAAACCTGATTGCAACCTGATTTTTTATATAAATAACTGATAAATAAAGAAAAAGTTGAATGCTGGATTGGGCTTGTAAACGATTACATCAGGTGATTTTGCTTGGGCAAATAAAAAAGGCAGGCTAAAAAGCCTGCCTTTTGATGTAGTGACTTGACTACAGTTCGACCTGGGCACCCAGTTCCACCACACGGTTGGTGGGAATCTGGAAGAAGTCGGTTGCACGCAGTGCGTTCTTGCTCATCCACACGAACAGGCGTTCGCGCCAGCGTGCCATACCCGGCCGCTCGGTGGAAATGATGGTTTCGCGCGACAGGAAGAAGGACGTATCCATCAGTTCGAAGGCCAGGCCATCGCGCTCGCACAGCGACAGTACGTTCAGCACGCTCGGGTCTTCCTTGAAGCCGTAACGTGCCACCACACGCCAGAACGATGGCGACAGCTGCACCACTTCCAGACGCGAATCCTCATTGATGTAAGGCACGTCCTCGGTGCGGATCGTCATCAGCACGATGCGCTCGTGCAGCACCTTGTTGTGCTTGAGGTTATGCAGCAGGGCATGCGGCACACCATGCAGGGTGCTGGTGAGGAACACCGCCGTGCCCTGTACGCGGGTGGGCGGGAAGGCTTCCAGGTTTTCGATGAAGCTGTCCAGCGGCAGTGCCTGTTCGCGCAGACGGTCGAACAGCAGCTTGCGACCCTGCTTCCAGGTGGTCATCAGCATGAAGATGATCATGCCCAATACCAGTGGCAGCCAGCCGCCGGAGAACAGCTTGAGCAGGTTGGCACTAAAGAAGGCAAAGTCGATGATGCCGAACAGTACCGTGACGAACAGGGCCAACGGCAGTGGCCAGCGCCAGTTGACGCGTGCCACCACGAAGAAGAGCAAGGTGGTGATCAGCATGGTACCGGTGACGGCAATGCCGTAGGCCGAGGCCAGGCTGTCGGAAGTCTGGAAGGTCAGAACAACGACCAGCACGGCAACCAGCAAGGCCCAGTTGACGAAGGGCAGGTAGATCTGGCCGATTTCTTTCTCGGAGGTATGGGAAATCTCCATACGCGGGCTATAACCCAGCTGGATGGCCTGGCGGGTGAGCGAATAGGCACCGGAAATCACCGCCTGCGAGGCAATCACCGTGGCCAGGGTGGCCAGGATGATCAAGGGCAGCAGGGCCCATTGCGGTGCCAGCATGAAAAAGGGGTTTTCAATGGCCTTGGGATTGATCATCAGCAACGCGCCTTGGCCAAAGTAATTGAGTACCAGTGCGGGGAGCACCAGACCGTACCAAGCCAAGCGGATAGGTTTCTTGCCGAAGTGCCCCATGTCGGCGTATAGCGCTTCCGCACCGGTCAAGGCCAGTACCACAGAACCCAATGTCAGGTAGGCACCAACACCGTGCTGAAGCAGAAACCGGATTGCATGCAAGGGGTTGATCGCGGCCAGTACCGCAGGGGCTTGCACAATCTGCAGCAGGCCGAGCACACCGATGGTGAAGAACCAGAATGTCATCACCGGGCCGAACAACATGCCGACACTGGCGGTGCCGAAGCGTTGCAGAATAAAGAGAAACACCAATACCACCACGGCCAGCGGCAAGATGTAGGGCCCCATGCTGGGACTGAGTACTTTCAGACCTTCAGCAGCGGACAGTACCGAAATGGCTGGAGTGATGATGGCGTCACCGTAGAACAGCGAGGCTCCGAACAGACCGAGCAGCACAATTTTCCAGCGGGCTGCATGGGTGACATAGTGCCGGGCCAGCGCCATCAGCGCCATGATGCCGCCTTCGCCATGGTTGTCGGCCCGCAGCACGAAGGCGACGTACTTGATCGATACCACGAAGATCAGCGACCAGAAGATCAAGGACAAGATGCCAAGAATGTTTTCCGGGCTGGTCGCCATGTTATGGGCGGTAAAGCATTGCTGCAGGGTATAGAGCGGGCTGGTACCGATATCCCCGTACACCACGCCCAGCGCAGCCAGCGTCAATCCGGCCATGGCTTGTTTATTGTGAGCCTGCATGATTTATGTGTGACTTCTATTGTGGGTTAAGCATGCAATCGCCATCCATCCCGTCTTGTTGCACTGCGGAATTCAGTATGGCCTGTGAGCGCGAAGGTTACTACTGAGTCAGGACAGCGCCAAGCTAATGCTGCATTGCCGGTTGCTTTCCCTGCAGGCTTGTCGGCGGAAAGCCACAATGTCGTCATGATTGGTCTGCATGGGGCGGCTGGTGGCTTGCGCTGTCAGGATGCTTTCCCGCCAGCCGTGCAAAACGCTACAATCAACCCTATTTAGCCGAATACCAAGGACGCATCATGCGCGCATCGCAGTTTTTCATTTCCACCCTGAAAGAAGCCCCCGCCGACGCCGACATCACCAGCCAGAAGCTGATGATTCGTGCCGGTTTCATCCGCAAGGTTGCTGCCGGTATCTACTCCTGGATGCCGATGGGCCTGCGCGTGGTGCGCAAGGTGGAAAACATCGTGCGCGAAGAAATGAACCGTGCCGGTGCCATCGAAGTCTCGCTGCCGGTGGTACAACCGGCCGGCCTGTGGCAGGAATCTGGTCGCTGGGACACCATGGGCGAGGAAATGCTGCGCTTCAAGGACCGCCACGAGCGTGACTTCGCCCTGCAGCCGACGGCCGAGGAAGTCATCACCGACATTGCCCGCAGCGAACTGCGCAGCTATCGCGCCTTGCCGAAAAACTTCTACCAGATCCAGACCAAGTTCCGCGACGAGCGTCGTCCGCGCTTTGGTGTGATGCGTGGCCGCGAGTTCACCATGAAGGATGCCTACTCCTTCGACCGCAGCGCCGAAGCTGCCGGTGTGAGCTACGACAATATGTATGCCGCCTATTGCCGCATTTTTGACCGTATGGGCCTGACCTACCGTGCCGTGGCTGCCGACACCGGCGCCATCGGCGGTGACCGCTCGCACGAATTCCAGGTGATTGCCGATACCGGCGAAGATGCCATCATCTACTGCCCGGATTCCGACTACGCTGCCAATATCGAGCTGGCCGAAGCCGTGGCCCCGGCCGGTGAGCGCCCGGCCGCCAGCGCTGCGCTGACCAAGGTGCATACCCCCAAGGTAAAAACCATTGCCGAGCTGGTGGATTTCCTGTCCATCGACATCAAGAGCACCGTCAAGGCGCTGGTGGTGGAAGGCAGCGAAGGCGAAGCCGTGCTGATGCTGGTGCGCGGCGACCACGAACTGAACGAAGTGAAGGCCGAAAAAGTGGCCGGCATCAAGAAGCCGCTGACCATGGCATCACCGGCCATCATCCGTGAGGCTTTCGGTGCCAATCCGGGTTCGCTGGGCCCGGTCGGCTTCAAGGGTCGCATCATTGCCGACCGCACCGTGGCCAAGATGGCCGACTTTGTCATCGGTGCCAACGAAGATGACCAGCACTACACCGGTGCCAACTTCGGTCGTGACTGTGCCGAGCCGGAAGTGGCCGACATCCGCAATGTGGTGGCAGGCGACCCCAGCCCGGATGGCAAGGGCGTGCTGGCCATCCAGCGCGGCATCGAAGTAGGCCATGTGTTCTACCTGGGCACCAAGTACTCCGCCGCCATGAACGCCACCTTCCTGGACGAAGACGGCAAACCGAAACCGTTCGAGATGGGCTGCTACGGCATCGGTGTTACCCGTATCCTGGGTGCCGCCATCGAACAGAACCACGACGACAAGGGCATGATCTGGCCGGATAATATCGCCCCGTTTGCCGTGGCCATCTGCCCGGTCGGTTACGATCGCTCCGCCGAAGTGAAGGCCGCTGCCGACAGCCTGTACGCCGGTCTGCTGGCCAAGGGTGTGGACGTGATTCTGGATGACCGTGGCGAACGCCCGGGTGCCATGTTTGCCGACTGGGAGCTGATTGGCGCGCCGCATCGTGTCACCATCGGCGATCGTGGCCTGAAGGAAGGCAAGGTCGAGTACCAGCAGCGTCGTGATGCTGCGGCAACGCCCGTCGCTGCAGATGCTATTCTGGAACATCTGCTCGCCAAACTGTCCTGATGAAAATCCTCCTGCCGCTGCTTGCCCTGTCCACCATGCTGGCCTGTTCGCCAGTATGGGCGGGTGCGCAGCGCGAGGAGGCACTGGCTGCAAATGTGGCATCGGCAATGAGCCGTACCATTGCCGATGTCAACGCGCCGCGGCTGGTGTTTGACACCCCGCAGGAAGGCCAGGCCTGGCTGGCCGAGATGTCGCGCCGCCTGCAAAAGCGTATTCCGGACAGCTGGATGCGCGAACACCTGCTCACTGCCATTCAATACGAGGCCACCCGCGCCGGGCTGGACCCGCAAATGGTGCTGGGCCTGATCCAGGTGGAAAGCGGTTTCAACAAATACGCCATTTCCCCTGCCGGTGCCCGTGGCCTGATGCAGGTGATGCCCTTCTGGGTAAGGCAAATTGGCAACCCGCAGCACAATCTGTTCGAACTCACGCTCAACCTGCGCTATGGCTGCACCATCCTGCGCCATTATCTGGACATGGAGCGTGGCAATCTCTATCGCGCACTGGGCCGCTACAACGGCAGCCTGGGTCGGCCGGAATATCCCAATCTGGTGATTGGCGCCTGGAAAAAACAATGGTCATGGACTGCGCCTATACCAGTCAAAGTGGCTGGTAGTAACCTGCCTTTAGGTCAGTAGACTTTGCACGCAAATAGCGTGCATTTTTCTTTCCTCTTCGCTTGAGGATGTTGCATGTTTTCCCTCCCCCGCACGGCAACCGCTCCGTTTTGTCCCGCTGAAGTACAAGGCAGCATCCGTATTGATGCCCGCGCGCCCTGGTGGCAGCGGCTGCGCCGTTTTGCCGGCCCCGGTTTGCTGGTGGCGGTGGGGTATATGGACCCGGGCAACTGGGCGACCGATATCGAGGCCGGTTCTCGCTTTGGCTATGGCCTGTTGTGGATTGTGGTGCTGTCCAGCCTGGTGGCCATGGTATTGCAACTGATGGCTGCCCGGCTTGGCCTGGTCACGGGGCAGGATCTGGCCCAGGCCAGCAGCGCCTATTACGGGCCCACCGGCAGGGTGGTGCAGTGGCTGAGCGCAGAAGTGTCGATTATTGCCTGCGATGTGGCCGAGGTACTGGGCTGCGCCCTGGCATTCAAATTGTTGTTTGGCATCCCGCTGGCCTGGGGGGTGGTGCTGACGGCATTTGATACCGTCATCGTGCTGGGCATGAAGGGCAAGGGTTTCCGGCAGATCGAGGCCGTGGTGCTGGGGCTGATTGCCACCATCGCACTGTGTTTTGCCATCCAGGTGTTCATGGTGGGGCCGGATTGGCCGGCAGTGGCACGTGGCCTCTTGCCTTCCAATCCAGGAGGTGACCTGCACCAGGCCGTGGTATTGGGCCTGGGCATTGTCGGTGCCACCATCATGCCGCACAACCTGTACCTGCACTCCTCTGTGGTGCAAACCCGCAAGGTGGAAAGCGGCAAACACAGCCTGCGTGATACGCTGGCGCTGTGTCGGGTGGACACGGTGGTGTCGCTGCTGCTGGCCATGCTGGTGAATGGTGCCATTCTGGTTCTGGCTGGTACTGCTTTTCATGCGGTGGGCCAGCCGGTGGTGGACGATATCGAACAGGCTTACCAGTTGATTACCCCGCTGGCTGGCGGTGCGGCAGCCTTGCTGTTTGGCCTTGCCTTGCTGGCGTCCGGGCAAAGCTCCACGCTGACCGGCACGGTGGCCGGGCAGGTAATCATGGATGGTTTCCTGCATATCCGCATTCCGTGTTATCAACGTCGGCTGATTACCCGTGGTCTGGCCTTGCTACCTGCCTTGCTAGGCGTATTGCTGCTGGGTGAGGGTGCGGTGGGACGCATGCTGGTGTGGAGCCAGGTGGTACTCAGCCTGCAATTGCCACTGGCGATGTGGCCCTTGCTGCGTTTGACGTCCAGCCGTCAGCACATGGGTGCGTTTGCCTTGTCTCCGTTGATGCAGACGGTGGGCTGGTTATTGTTCATGCTGATCTGCGGCGCCAATCTGCTGCTGATCATTGGCCTGTAAGCAATAAAAAAGCCGCCATAAGGCGGCTTTCAGGCTGCTGATCAAGTGATTTGGTGCGATTTCACTGGACCCGGCAAAGCCGGGCCTTTTGATGAAGTGACTGATTCTGCAGCCTTCCCATCTATTCCCTATCCCCCCGCCCTTACCCTGTAAGGGAGCCTCGCTTTCTTTTCAGAAAGCGAGAGGGGGTTGTCAAAAATAAAAAAGCCGCCATAAGGCGGCTTTTTTATTGAGTGGGTGTGGTGTTCAGTCTTCCTGCGTTTGCAGCAGTTTCTTCAACAGTCCGGCCAGCTGTACTTTTTCGGCATCATCCAGGTTTTCCATCAGTTCGGCCTCGGCGGCCAGATGGTTGACCACGGCTTCTTCGATCACGGCAAAGCCCTTGGCGCTCAGGGTGACAATCACGCCGCGGCGGTCTTCCGGGTCGGGCGAGCGGGTGACCAGGCCGGCTTCTTCCAGGCGGTTGATACGGTTGGTCAGCGCGCCGGAGGAAATCAGCACCATGCCTTGCAGCTGATTGGGCGACAGCTGGTAGGGCTCGCCACGGCGGCGCAAGGCTGCCAGCACGTCAAATTCACCGACATTCAGGTTGTAGCGGGCCAGATCCTGCAGGACTCGGCGGGTAATGAAATACTCCATCCGCACGATGCGGCCAATCACGTGGGTGGACGAAGCGTCCAGCTCGGGGCGTACTTCATTCCAGAGGGCGACGATGCGGTCGATCTGATCAGGCTGTTGATGCATTCTGCGATTTTCCAGGTAAGGGAGGGGCGTGGCTTTCCGTTCCGGGCGCAAAGCGTATCATGAGTTGTCGGTGAAGTATCTTTTCTTGAAGATATTTACGGGCGATTGAATAGCCTGCCGCAGCAGCTGCCCGGCTGCCATGTCAGGCCAGGCGGGCCATTCGCCCGTTCAGCCTGATCGGGTATCTATCAGCAGCCTGTGGGCAAACTTGCCACAGGCCGGTGACTCAGGCCGCTTGCTTGCCTTTGCCCGGGTGGGGAGCCTTGGGCAAGGTGATCTGGCGGGTGCGGGCCAGCCTGTCGTGCAGGAACAGGCGTTCCTTGTCGTAAAAGGCTGCCAGGTAGGGCAGGGCACACCAGGCCAGTGAAATCAGCAGGGCTTCGCGGCCATGGCCCAGATTGCGCGACCAGGCCAGGTAGGAGATGGCTGGCATGCCGACAAACAGCAACAGGGCGATGACATAACGGAAACCGGCCTGACGCCAGTCAACCAGTTGATTGTCATCCAGGCGTACCAGCTTGAGACGCCACGCCTTCATGGCAACGGTCTGGCCGGACTTGACCCAGCTGCTGCCGAAATAACCAAACAGACTGCCAGCCAGGGCCAGCTGGGCCAGCAGGTCCAGCAGCAGCGAGCGTCCCAGCCAGGCTTGCAGGCCGGTCATCACGGCAGAAACGGTAAGCAACAGGGCGGCAATCAGCAGCAGCTCGTAAAACTGGCTGCACAGTCGGCGGCCAATACTGGCGTCGGGAAACAATGAAGGCATGAAATGGAAGCGAGTAGGAGGTTAACCGGAAGCTTGTGGTCTGGATGCGGCCTGTTTCAGCCGCTGGATGGCTTTTTCCCGCTCGGCCGGTGACAGGCCTTGCAGGGTTTTCCAGTTGTTGCGGATTTGCTGGCGTTGTTCCAGCGTCAGGTCCGACCAGATCTTCAGCTTGCTTTGCAGCCGCAGTTTACCGGCAGCATCCAGACTGCGGTACTCCGGCACGATGGCCAGCAGGTTTTTCTTTTTTTCCGGTGCGTAACGGTCCCATTCGCTGGCCAGCGGTGCCATCACGGTTTGTTGTTCGCTATCCAGCTGGTCCCAGCGCGGGTTGTTCAGCGGACTGGCGCTCACTGGCATGGCCAGCAGGCTGCCCAGCAAGACAAGTGGCAGGACATGGCGTGGCTTAGTCATGGAGATTGCCTGTGAAGTGCGGGTCCATGAACGCTTCCAGCGGCAGTTCGTGCGACAGGATGGCGGCATCAACGGCTTCTTCTTCCATCAGCAAGCCTTCAGCCAGCCATACGCCGGTGCTGGCTACCATGGCAAAACCGAGCGCCAGTGCGCTGCGGCGCAGTGCCTGGGTATGGCGCAGCACCCACAGGCCAAGTTGTTCACCTAGCGACGGTGGCTGGGCAATGCGCTGGTCAAAGCGCGCCATTGCCTGTTCACGCGCTTGTTGCAGGCCGTGTCTGATGTTGGGGTCCACGTCCTGTGCGGGATGATTCAGGATGCGGTTGACGGAGCGGGTCAGCTTTTCTTCCCCGCCAAGTGGGTGGTTCGAAGGTTTCATAACACCACTCCTTTTTGCTGCAGGATGGCGGCCAGGGTATGCGTGGCGCGCGAACAATGGGTTTTGACGCTGCCTTCAGAGCAGCCCATCACCCTGGCCGTCTCGGCAACATCCAGTCCTTCCCAGTAACGCAGCAGAAAGGCCTCGCGTTGACGGGTGGGCAGCAGTTGCACCGCGCCGTCAATCAGCTGGGCCACTTCCTTGCGGGCATACCATTTCTCCGGGTTGCTGCTGGCCTCATCCGCGGCGATGTTGAGCGTTTCCAGCGGGTCGGCGGTTTCGTCTTCCTCACGTACCGGCAGCAGGGACGACAGCAAGGTGCCAAAGAAATTCCTGACCTTGGCCCGGCGGAAATGGTCGCGAATGGTGTTTTGCAGGATACGCTGGAAGATCAGCGGCAATTCGGCCGCCGGTGCGTGGGCGTAGCGGTCCGCCAGCTTCATCATGGCGTCCTGCACGATATCCAGCGCATTTTCGTCGTTGCGAACGGCGTAAAAGGCTTGCTTGTAGGCGCGGCGTTCCACCGACAGCAGAAAGTCGGCCATTTCCTTGCGGCTTGCCATGTGGGAAGGGGATTCAGGTTGATGCCAGCCGAAGATAGTAGCAGAGCCGGGCAGGCAAGACCACCCCGGGGATTTCCCTGTTTTTACCGTGGCTTAGCGCGTTTTTGCACCTGCACAAAAGCCTTGACCATTATTTGAGGGATACGCTAAGGTCTTCCATCACAACGGGATGAAACACAAGTCAATTGCCAAGATTGACTGCAAGACAAGACAAAGAGGCACAAGATGCAGATATCGGGCGCGGAAATCCTGGTCCGTTGCCTGCAGGAAGAAGGGGTCGAATTTCTGTTCGGCTACCCCGGCGGCGCAGTTCTGGAAATTTATGATGCCATCTTCCGGCAGGACAAATTCAAGCACGTTCTGGTACGTCATGAGCAGGCTGCCGTGCACGCGGCTGATGCTTACTCGCGTTCCAGCGACAAGGTGGGCGTTGCACTGGTGACCTCCGGTCCGGGTGCCACCAATGCCGTTACCGGCATTGCCACGGCCTATATGGACTCCATTCCGATGGTGGTGATTTCCGGTCAGGTGGCCACTCCGGCCATTGGTCTGGACGCCTTCCAGGAAGTAGACATGGTGGGCATTACCCGCCCGTGTGTGAAGCACAACTTCCTGGTCAAGGACATCAACGACCTGGCAGCCACCATCAAGAAAGCCTTTTACATTGCCAAGAGCGGCCGTCCCGGCCCCGTGGTAGTGGATATTCCCAAGGATGTCACCCAGCAAAGTGCCGAATTCCACTACCCGGAAAACGTGCACATCCGTTCCTATGTGCCTGCCACACGCGGCCATCCGGGACAGATCAAGAAGGCCATCAACCTTCTGCTGGAAGCCAAGCGTCCGTACATTTATGTCGGTGGCGGTGCCGTACAGGGCAATGCCGCGGCCGAAGTCACCGAGCTGGTCAAATCGCTGGGCCTGCCGTGTACCAACACCCTGATGGGCCTGGGTGCCTATCCGGGTTCCGATCCGCAATTCCTCGGCATGCTGGGCATGCACGGTACTTACGAAGCCAATATGGCGATGCAGTACTGTGACGTGCTGATTGCCATCGGTGCGCGCTTTGACGACCGCGTGATCAGCGTGCCCTCGCACTTCCTGTCGCAGCCGAAGAAGATCATCCACATCGATGTGGACCCGTCTTCCATTTCCAAGCGCGTGAAGGTGGACGTACCCATCGTGGGCGACGTCAAGCACGTGCTGCGTGAAATGCTGGACATCCTGCGTCAGTCCGGTCAGAAGCCGGATGCAGGCCATCTGGCTGGCTGGTGGAAGCAGATCGAAGAATGGCGTGGCCACAACTGTCTGCTGTACACCCCGTCCACCGAGCTGATCAAGCCGCAATACGTGGTGGAAAAGCTGTACGAGATCACCGGCGGCAAGGCCATCATCGCCTCTGATGTGGGACAGCATCAGATGTGGGCAGCGCAGTATTACAAGTTCGACAATCCAAAGCAGTGGCTCAATTCCGGCGGCTTGGGTACCATGGGCTTCGGTTTGCCGGCAGCCATGGGCGCGCAACTGGCCAATCCGGATGCAACCGTCGCCTGTATCACCGGCGAAGGCTCCATCCAGATGAACATCCAGGAGCTGTCCACCTGCAAGCAATACCATACCCCGGTCAAGGTGGTGGCGCTGAACAACCGCTACCTGGGCATGGTGCGCCAGTGGCAGGAATTCTTCTACGGAACCCGGTACTCCGAGTCCTACATGGACGCGTTGCCGGACTTCGTGAAGGTAGCCGAGGCTTATGGCCACGTTGGCTTCAAGATTGAAAACCCGTCCGATGTGGAACCGGTTTTGCGCGAGGCGTTTGGCCCTGCGTTGAAGGAGCGCCTGGTATTCCTCGACTTCCGTACTGATCAGTCCGAGAACGTGTTCCCGATGATCCAGAACGGCAAGGGCCTGGACCAGATGGACTTGCCGCCGCACATGCGCGATGTCCAGCAGCTTCCTTTCGAGAACAACCGTGACTACGGCAATATGTGCTGAGGCGGACGGTATGAGACATATTCTTTCGATCTTGCTGGAAAACGAAGCGGGCGCACTGTCCCGCGTGGTGGGCCTGTTTTCGGCCCGGGCTTACAACATTGACTCTCTGACGGTGTCGACAACCGAGGACGCGACACTGTCACGGATGACGATCGTCACGCATGGTTCTGACGAAGTCATCGAGCAGATCACCAAGCAGCTCAACAAGCTGATCGAGGTGGTCAAGGTGATAGACCTCAATGAATCCGAGCACATCGAACGCGAGATGATGCTGATCAAGGTGCGCGCTACCGGCAAGGACCGGGAAGAAATGAAGCGCATGGCGGATATTTTCCGCGGTCGCATCATCGATGTTACGGAAAAGACATACACCATCGAGCTGACTGGTACGAGCGACAAGCTGGGGGCCTTTATCGAGGCCATTGACCGCGCAGTGATCCTGGAAACGGTCCGTACTGGCGCATCCGGCATTGGCCGTGGTGAACGGGTTCTGAAAATCTGATATATCTATACATCTGGCGGCGGGCCACAGCAGGTGGCCGCCCGGATAACAAGGGACGAAGCAAATGAAAGTGTATTACGACAAGGACGCTGATCTTTCCATCATCAAGGGTAAAAAAGTAGCCATCATCGGTTACGGCTCGCAAGGCCATGCCCACGCCCAGAACCTGAAAGAGTCTGGCGTTGATGTGATTGTTGGTCTGCGCAAGGACGGTGCGTCCTGGAAAAAGGCCGAAGCCGCTGGTCACAAGGTCAAGGAAGTGGCCGAAGCAGTGAAGAAGGCTGATGTCGTGATGATTCTGCTGCCGGACGAATCGCAGCCGGACGTATACCGCAACGAAATCGCCCCGAACATCAAGAAGGGCGCTGCCCTGGCATTCGCCCACGGCTTCAACGTGCATTACAACCAGATCGTTCCGCGTGAAGACCTGGACGTGATCATGGTAGCCCCGAAAGGCCCGGGCCACACCGTGCGTTCCGAATACGTGAAGGGTGGCGGCGTGCCGACCCTGATCGCTGTGTACCAGGACAAGTCCGGCAAGGCCCGTGACGTGGCCCTGTCCTATGCTGCTGCCAACGGCGGCACCAAGGGTGGCGTGATCGAAACCAACTTCCGCGAAGAAACCGAAACCGACCTGTTCGGCGAACAGGCTGTACTGTGTGGCGGCGCGGTAGAACTGGTGAAAGCCGGTTTTGAAACCCTGACCGAAGCCGGTTACGCTCCGGAAATGGCTTACTTCGAATGCCTGCACGAACTGAAGCTGATCGTCGACCTGATGTACGAAGGCGGCATCGCCAACATGAACTACTCCATCTCCAATAACGCGGAGTATGGCGAGTACGTGACCGGCCCGGAAGTGGTGACCTCCGCCACCAAGGAAGCCATGAAAAAGGCCCTGTATCGCATCCAGTCCGGCGAATACGCCAAGATGTTCATCCTGGAAGGCAAGACCAACTATCCGAGCATGACTGCCCGTCGTCGCCTGACCGCCGATCACCCGATCGAGAAGGTTGGTGCCGAACTGCGCGCCATGATGCCCTGGATTTCCAAGAACAAACTGGTCGACCAGTCCAAGAACTGATTTCGAAGTCGGTCAGTGTGCAAAGCCGGGGCAACCCGGCTTTTTTCATTGTCACGGCCCTGCCGGATATGAGTTCTGGCCCGGTTTTGCTGCTGGCAGCGGCTTGGATTAAACTAGACGGTTCTGCGCCTCGGCGCCCGATTTATCCAGATCGTCGACGCATTGATCATCGGCTTGTATTCTTGCCGGTTCAGCGCCGTATCGACTGTTTCGCTTACGGATAACTTCATGATGCATGACCCCGTTCCGGGCAAGCCATCCCTGCGCCGTCAGGGTATTTACCTGCTGCCCAACTCCTTTACCCTGGCCGCGCTGTTTGCCGGTTTCTACGCCATCGTGCAGGCGATGAACCAGAACTTCCAGATTGCCGCCGTCGCCATTTTTGTCGCCATGATCCTGGACGGGATGGACGGCCGCGTTGCCCGGCTGACGCATAGTCAGAGTGCTTTTGGTGCCGAGTTCGACAGCCTGTCGGACATGGTGAGCTTTGGTGTGGCACCGGCACTGGTGGCCTATGAATGGCTGCTCAAGGACATGGGCAAGCTGGGCTGGATGGTGGCTTTCATCCATTGTGCCGGCGCAGCACTGCGGCTGGCCCGTTTCAACACCATGATAGGCAGTACTGACAAACGCTGGTTTACCGGCCTGCCCAGCCCGGCTGCAGCGGCGCTGGTGGCTGGCCTGGTGTGGATCTGCCATGCCTATGACTATACCGGCTTGCCGGGTTTGAAGTGGGTTCTGCTGGGCTTTACCGCCTTTTCCGGCATTACCATGGTGACCAATGTGAAGTTCTGGAGCTTCAAGGAAATCCACCTGCGCCGTCGCGTACCGTTTGTGATGCTGTTGGCGCTGGTGGTGGCTTTGCTGCTGCTGATGTCCGAGCCGCCGCTGGTGCTGTTCGGCTTCTTTGTCTGCTATGCGCTGTCCGGCTATGTGATGGCGGCCTGGCGCTGGTGCAAGCCGAAGCCCGTGATGCTTTGAAGCTGCTGTCGGCTGTACAGATCACCCCGTTGGCGCCTGGCGCAACGGGGTTTTTTATTGCCCGGTGTGATGAAGGCATTGGACAGAGTTGTCCAATTTTTGTCTGAATTGTTCTGATGGATCAATCCGGACACTGACGGCTTTTGGTGTCTGTGGCAGTCAGTTTTTATGAAATATTGGACTTAATGTCCAATATTTGCATATTTGACACAGGATTTTTGATTTTCCAGCCCATGTTGCACTGCGTGTTTGACGAAATATTGTCCAATCGATACATTGGTTAAAACTTTGCTGCAGGAGCACAACATGCAATTGGACATTGAACGACTGATCGAAGACCTGGGCGGCCCCGGTGCGGTGGCTGAAGGCCTGAGTCAGCTGTTTCCCGATGAGCCGGTCAGCCGTGCAGCAATCTACAAATGGAGAGAACGTGGCAGCCTGCCGCTGTCACAGTTGAACAAACTGGCACAACTAGCCGCCAGCCAGGGCAAGAGATTCGATTTCAACGATTACCTGAACGCAGCCGGGACAGCAGCACAGGGACAAGGGAGAGCATTCGACATGGGCGACCGTCTTTACATTTTTGATACCACCTTGCGTGATGGCGAGCAATCGCCGGGCGCTTCCATGACCAAGGAAGAAAAGATCCGCATTGCCCGTCAGCTGGAACGTCTGGGTGTCGATGTGATCGAGGCCGGCTTTGCCGCTGCCAGCCCGGGTGATGCTGAAGCCATCCGCGCCATTGCCGAGGTGATCAAGGATTCCACCGTCTGTAGCCTGGCCCGCGCCAATGAGCGCGATGTGCGTGCCGCCGGTGAGGCCATCAAGCCTGCTGCGCGTGGTCGCATCCACACTTTCATCGCCACCAGCCCCATCCATATGGAAAAGAAGCTGCGCATGAGCCCGGATGAAGTGGTGGCCGCTGCGGTGAAAGCCGTGCAGATTGCCCGTGAATATACCGACGATGTCGAATTCTCCGCCGAAGACGCCTTGCGTTCGGACATCGACTTCCTCGCCCGTATCTTTGGCGAAGTGATCAAGGCCGGTGCTACCACGCTGAACGTGCCGGATACCGTGGGCTACGCCGTGCCGCGTGCCACCGAGGCCTTCTTCCGCGAGCTGATCAGCAAGACGCCGGGTGGCGACAAGGTGATCTGGTCTGCCCATTGCCACAACGACCTGGGCATGGCGGTGGCCAACAGCCTGGCGGCAGTTCTGGGCGGTGCCCGTCAGGTGGAATGCACCATCAACGGCCTGGGCGAACGTGCCGGTAATGCCGCGCTGGAAGAAATCGTCATGGCAGTGCGTACCCGCAAGGATATCTTTGCCGTGGAAACCCGTGTCGATGCCACCCAGATCGTGCCGGCGTCCAAGCTGGTGTCCACCGTCACCGGCTATCCGGTGCAACCGAACAAGGCCATTGTCGGTGCCAACGCCTTTGCCCATGAGTCCGGCATCCATCAGGATGGCGTGCTCAAGCATCGCGAAACCTACGAAATCATGTCCGCCGAAAGCGTGGGCTGGAGTGCCAACCGCCTGACGCTGGGCAAATTGTCCGGTCGCAATGCCTTCAAGACCAAGCTGACCGATCTTGGCATCGTGCTGGACAGCGAAGAAGCACTGAACGCCGCTTTCGCCCGCTTCAAGGACCTTGCCGACCGCAAACGCGAAATTTTCGACGAAGACCTGCACGCGCTGGTGTCGGACGAAATGGTGTCCACCCTGCAGGAGGACTACAAGTTCGTGTCGCTGAAGATCAACACCGAAACCGGTGAGGCCCCGCAAGCTGCCATCGTGTTTGTCGAACACGGCGTGGAAAAACGCTGTGAATCCAGCGGCTCCGGCCCGGTGGATGCCGCCTTCAAGGCCATCGAAAGCACGGTCAACAGCGCGGCCGAACTGGAACTGTACTCGGTAAACGCCATCACCAAGGGCACCGAATCGCAGGGCGAAGTCACCGTGCGTCTGGCCAAGGATGGCCGAGTGGTGAACGGCCAGGGTGCTGATACCGACGTGATTGTGGCCAGTGCCAAGGCTTACCTGTCCGCACTGAACAAGCTGAGCAACCGTCAGGAGCGTGTGAAGGCACAAGGCGACGTTTAAGAATTTGATTTTGTTTTCAGCCGGGCTAACTGCCACAGCCCGGGACTGGTCTGACGGATTTTCCCCATCCCGTTCCCGTCAGGCCGGACCCGCCCGGTGGCAGCCATCCGGCAACAGGTTTCAGTTCACCCTTTGATTGAAACCACAGGCTCACAAGGCCGCTTCCCATTCAGCCCCGGCTCACAAGGCCAGTGCGGCAGACAGCCGACCCAGGAGGTCGGCGTTGTCGCGCTGGCGGGCTGACACCCGTCTTACTCTCCCGGCTGTCCCGCGTTATCATCGCGCCTGCTTCATTCATGCAAGGCGCGCACATCATGTCTCAGGGATTTTTCATTACCGGCACCGATACCGAAATCGGCAAGACCCATTCCGCTGTCGCGCTGATCCGCCATTGGCAGGCGCAGGGCCAGCGGGTGGTGGCGATGAAGCCGGTGGCTTCCGGTTGCGAGATTCTGCCCGACGGCAGCTGGCAGAATGACGATGTCACCCGGCTGGTGGCGGCAACCGGACAGCAGGATCTGGACCTGATGAACCCCTACCGCTTTTTGCCACCGGTATCACCGCATATCGCCGCGCGCGAAGCCGGGGTGGAAATTTCACTGAAGCGTATTGTCAGCCACTACCGGCAACTGGCGGGTCAGGCGGACACCGTGCTGGTGGAGGCCGCCGGTGGCTGGCTGGCCCCATTGGCCGATGGCGTGTACATGGAAGACATGGCACGGGCGCTGCAACTGCCGGTGATTCTGGTGGTGGGCATGCGGCTGGGCTGCATCAACCATGCCTTGCTCACGGTAAGGGCGATTGAGGCTTCCGGCCTGACGCTGGCCGGCTGGGTGGCCAACCGGGTGGTGCCGCAACAACTGGCCTATGCCGACAATCTGGCTACCCTCAAGGCAGCCATCAGCGCACCGCTGCTGCTGGAACTTCCCTATGAAGGTGCGCCGGTCAATGGCTGAGCGGGCTGGCCAGCAGCGTGCTGCTCAAATCCTGGAACAGCATGCTGTCATCCGGCCCCAGTCTGTCCTGTGACAGGCTGACATCCCGTCCCAGATTGCGAAGTCGCCAGGCAACTTCCTGGCAGACCAGCATGATTTCCAGTTGCAGGTCGTCTTCCTGCGCCAGTGGGTGGCCGCCTTGCATGCCGGTGCTGAACAGCGAGCGCTGAATGCCATCAAACTGGCTCAGGCAGCGCTGCAGTACCGCGGCACCGCTGCTGCCCAGTTTTTCTTCCTGCAAATTCAGCAGCAAATGCGTGATTTCCCCGATGTGCTTGAGCAAGTCATGCAGCACGGCCGTGGCATTGCCTGCTTTGTTCCCCACCGGCGTGGCCTGCTGTTGCCGTAGCAGACGGCTGAGCAAGGACACCGACGGGCGATGAAACTCCCCCGGAATGATGCGTAGCGCGATATCCAGCCGCTGGTGGGCATGGGTTTGATGCAGCAGCATCTGGGTGGCCATGTCCGCCACGGCAATGATCTGGCCGGCCACACCCAATTGTTTTTCCTTCTCCCGGCGCGGGTAGCCACTGCCATCCAGCCGCTCGTGATGTTGCAAGATGGCCAGGGCGATGGCTTCCAGCTGCGCATGCTGGCCCAGCTGCAACATCTGGCGATAGCCGATCAAAGGATGCGTCAGGCGCACCCGCCATTCGCTATCATCGGCGGTTTTGCTCTGGCGTGGTGTCTGATAAAGCTCCCCGATGTCATGAAACAGCGCAGCCAGTGCAATCTGCTCCAGCAATGCGCTGGGTTGGCCTGTACGCATTGCCAGTCCCAGGCTGATCAGGCAGCACAACAGGCTGTGCCCCAGTTGCTGTTTTTCTTCCAGCATGGCCAACAGCACCAGCAGCGCGTGATTGAGCGGCAAGTCTTCCAGTACGACAAGGCAGGCATGACGATGTGCCGGTTTTTCCAGCAGTGTCTGTAACAGCCAGTGTTGTTCCAGTAGCTGGCGAAAGCGCTCATGCAATACGCGGTGACCAGCGAACTGCGGCAAGGCCAGGCTGGCTTCCAGTGGTGTGCGCAGCTGGTGTTGCGGCAGGGCTTGAACATGTTTTTCCTGCAAGGTCATGCCGCTGCGCAGCAGGATGCTGCCGTCCTGCGCCGCCAGGGTGTGTTCCACCACAATCGGCTGACGGGCCATCAAGCCGGACAGGGAGGCAAGAAAATGCGGGTTGGCGCTGAACTGATCACGACTGGCATTGGGCATGATGGATGTCTGCGATGTGGGCTGACAGGTTTTAGCAGTAAATGATGCGGACTAATCATCATTATTTGCCATCGTAACCCAATTACAAGTTCATGCATTTTGAATTTACATCACTGCCGCAGTGCGACATGAAAGATTCTTGTTTTTATTTTCATCTGACCTAGCATTGCAAACAGCTGTTGAATTTTGTTGTCAGTGTTTGAACAGGCCGCCAGTCATCCTGCGGCCGGAAAAGGGGGACGCATGTCCTGCCTTCGCCTCTGCGGCATCAGCGCCATATGGTTTGCCCTCCACAGCACCGCCGTGCAAGGGGAAACTGCGGCTTTCAATCTGCAGGCCCCCGCCACTTCTCTGGCCAGACTGGAATACGACCTGCACAGCATGCTGCTGTGGGTGACCGGGCTTATCTTCCTGCTGGTGTCGGGCGTGATGCTGTTTGCCATCGTCCGACACCGCAAATCGCGCGCTTACCGCGCCAGAACCTTTCAAGAAAACACCACGGTGGAAATCATCTGGACAGTGATTCCATTGCTGATCCTGCTGGCCATTGCCTGGCCGGCCACCCGTGCCGTGCTCAGCCAGAAAAGCACGCATGGCGAGGACATGACCATCCGCATCACCGGCTATCAGTGGAAATGGCGTTACGACTATCTGGATGACAATTTCGGTTTTGTCAGCCATTTGTCCACCCCGCGCGCTGCCACGGCGGCAGGTGCCACGCGGCCGCAACATTATCTGCTGGAGGTGGACGAGCCATTGGTGCTACCCACCGGGCGCAAGGTCAGGCTGCTGCTGACAGCCAACGATGTCATCCATTCCTGGTGGGTGCCGCAGCTGGGGGTGAAGCAGGATGCAATTCCCGGTTTTCTGCGCGATGCCTGGTTCATGGTGGACAAGCCCGGCATTTATCGCGGGCAGTGTTCCGAGCTGTGCGGCAAAGACCACGGCTTTATGCCCATCGTGGTGGATGCGCGCAGCCCGGAGGACTATGCACGCTGGCGCGATGCCAGACTGAAACAGGCGGCGGCTGCGGCGGATGACCCGGCCAGGGTATGGACGCTGGCGGCGCTGCGCCAGCGGGGCGAAACGGTGTACGGCCAGAACTGCCTGCCCTGTCATCAGGCCAGCGGCAAGGGCATTCCCGGTAATTTCCCGGCGCTGGACGGCTCGCCGGTGGTTAATGGCGACAAGGCCGCGCATCTGCACATCGTGTTTTTTGGTAGCCAGCGCAATCCGGCCATGCAGGCCTGGGGCAAGCAGTTGTCGGATACCGATATCGCTGCCGTCATTACTTACGAGCGCAATGCCTGGGGCAATCATAGCGGGCAGGTGATACAGCCTGCGGAAATCCACGCGCTGCGCGGCAGTAGCGGTTAGGAGGCGGTCATGGATCTGGCAGGCAATACGGCGCATGGCATGGTACCGGCACACAAGCCGCAAGGGCTGGCGCGCTGGCTGTTTGCCACCAATCACAAGGACATCGGCTCCATGTACCTGTGGTTTGCCTTCTGCATGTTTCTGGTGGGAGGGGTGCTGGCGCTGTGCATCCGTGCCGAGCTGTTCAGTCCCGGTCTGCAATTCTTCCAGCCGGAGCTGTTCAACCAGCTGACTACCCTGCACGGGCTGATCATGGTGTTCGGCGCCATCATGCCGGCCTTCACCGGCCTGGCCAACTGGATGCTGCCCTTGATGATAGGCGCACCGGACATGGCCTTTGCCCGCATGAACAACTGGAGCTTCTGGCTGCTGCCACCGGCCATGACCCTGCTACTGCTGTCCTTCATCGTGCCAGGCGGCGCGGCGGCGGCGGGCTGGACGCTCTATGCGCCGCTGTCGGTACAGCTGGGCATGGGCATGGATCTCACCATTTTTGCCATTCACATCCTGGGCATCAGTTCCATCATGGGGGCCATCAACATCGTGGTCACCATCATCAATCTGCGTGCGCCGGGCATGCGCATGATGAATATGCCGATGTTTGCCTGGGCCAGCCTGATTACCGCCTACCTCATCATCGCGGTGATGCCGGTGCTGGCCGGTGCCGTCACCATGGTGCTGACCGACCGTCACTTCGGCAGCCACTTCTTTAATGCTGCCGGCGGGGGCGACCCTGTCCTGTACCAGCATGTGTTCTGGTTTTTCGGCCATCCCGAGGTCTACATCATGGCCTTGCCGGCCTTTGGTATTGTCAGCCAGGTGATACCCACCTTCGCCCGCAAGCCCTTGTTCGGCTACAGCTCCATGGTGTACGCCACCAGCTCCATCGGCGTGCTGTCCTTCATGGTGTGGGCGCACCATATGTTTGTCACCGGCATGCCCGCCACGGCGCAGCTGTTTTTCATGTACGCCACCATGCTGATTGCCGTGCCCACCGGGGTGAAGGTGTTCAACTGGATTGCCACCATGTGGCAAGGCAGCATGAGTTTTGAAACGCCGATGCTGTTTGCCATCGGCTTCATCCTGTTGTTCACCATCGGCGGCCTATCCGGGGTAACGCTGAGCGTGGCGGCGGTGGACGTGCAACTGCATGGCAGCTATTACGTGGTGGCGCATTTTCACTACGTGCTGGTGGCCGGTGCCTTGTTCAGCCTGTTTTCCGCCGTGTATTACTGGTTTCCCAAGATGACCGGGCGCATGTATGTGGAAAGGCTGGGCCAGCTGCATTTCTGGTGGTCCTTGCTGTGGTTTAACGTCACCTTCTTTCCCATGCACTTTCTCGGTCTGGCCGGCATGCCGCGCCGCATTCCGGATTACGCGCTGCAATTTACCGATTTCAACCGCATTGCCAGTATTGGCGCCTTCATGTTTGGCCTGGGCCAGCTGATTTTCCTGGTGAACATCCTGTACTCGCTGCGCCATGGAAAAACCGCGCCGCAGCAGCCATGGGAAGGGGCCAACACCCTGGAGTGGCAAATACCCACGCCCGCGCCTTACCACAGCTTCAACCCGCCGCCGCAGCTGGAAACCGCTGAAAACGGCGTGGTGCTGAGCATGCGTGAAGGTGGGCAGGGCTAGCGGGAGTCGGGCATGGACAGGGTGCGGATAGCCAATGCGGCATTGCTGCGCAAGCTGCTGCTGGCGGTGCTGCTGATGTTCGGCTTTGCCTGGTTGCTGGTGCCCTTGTACCGGGTGCTGTGCGAGGTGAGCGGCCTGAACCGTGTGGTGGCTGCCGATGCCTTGCCGGATGTCACCACCAGCCAGCCGCCAGCCCGCCCGGTGACCCTGCAGCTGGACGCCATGGTGCAGCCCGGCCTGCCCTGGCAGGTTCGGCCGGTGCAATCCCGGCTGCAAGTGCAAACCGGCCAGCTCGTCCAGTTGCAGTACGAAATGCGCAATAACAGCGGGCAAAGCGTGGTGGGGCAGGCCATTCCGCGTTATCTGCCGGCCGAAGCGGCCGCTTACGTGAAGAAGCTGGAGTGCTTCTGTTTTCGCCAGCAAGCCTTCCGGCCGGGCGAGGTAAGGCGTTTCCCGGTGGTGTTGCTGATCGACCGCCAACTGCCCGCCGGCATCGACAGCATCACGCTGGCCTACAGTGTTTTTGATGTACCGGGGCAGGGGCGTGCGCCATGAGTGGCTGGCGCAGCGTATGGGCCGTGCTGGCGGCCTTTTGCGGTATCCGCCCGCGCCAGGCGGTGCAGGAGGACAGCCAGTTGCGACCGTGGCAGCTGATCATCACCGCGCTGTTGCTGGTGCTGATGCTGATTGGCTTGCTGCTGGCGCTGGCACGCTGGATAGGTGCTTGAGGAGAGGGCAATGGAGCATCCGGAACAACCGCTGGCCGGGCCGTATTTTGTGCCGGCACCGTCTCGCTGGCCGGCGCTGGGTGCGCTGGCATTGTTTTGTCTCGGGCTGGGTGCTGCGCTGGCCGTCAATGCCGTGGCGTGGAGTGGCGGGCTGTTACTGCTCGGCGCGCTATGCCTGTTACGGATGCTGGTCGGCTGGTTTGGTGACGTGATAGGCGAAAACCAGCAAGGCTGTTACCGGCAGCAGGAGGACCTGTCGTTTCGCTGGGGCATGGGCTGGTTCATTTTTTCCGAAGTCATGCTGTTTGCCGCGTGTTTTGGCGTGCTGTTCTGGCTGCGGCTGGTGGCGCTGCCCACGCTGGGCGGCCTGGATTACAAATGGCTGTATCCGGATTTTTCCCCCAGTTGGCCCTTGCAGACCGCACCGCAGGCCACGCAAGCTTACCGGGCGATGGAGGCCTGGGGCTTGCCCGCATTCAATACGCTGATTCTGCTGACATCGGGTGCCACGCTGACCTGGGCGCACTGGGGCCTGCTGCAAGGGCGGCGGCGGCAGCTACAAGCCGGTTTGCTTTGTACTTTCAGCCTGGGTGGCTTGTTCCTGTTGTTGCAGGCCTTTGAATACCACCACGCCTGGACGGCCTGGCGGCTTACCTTGTCGGCCGGGGCCTACGGCATGACCTTCTATCTGCTGACCGGCCTGCATGGCCTGCATGTGCTGCTGGGTAGCCTGATCTTGCTGGTGGTGTGG
Organism: Aquitalea sp. ASV11; assembly: GCF_016429185.1. NCBI lineage: Bacteria > Pseudomonadati > Pseudomonadota > Betaproteobacteria > Neisseriales > Chromobacteriaceae > Aquitalea > Aquitalea sp. ASV11. The sequence goes on along the minus strand of NZ_JAELUD010000010.1, from coordinate 26,465 downwards.
CGGCGGGTACGTCGTGGGCACTTTGACCGCCAGCACCATTTCGCCTTCGAGGCGGCGGCCTGGTACTGGCATTTTGTCGATGTGGTGTGGCTGTTGCTGTTTGTGCTGGTGTATTGCCTATGAGCCGGACTCAACCCGCCTGCTGCGGCCGCCACCAGCCGAACAGCGCGCCCAGCAGCAAGAGCATGAACAGGCCGATGGACAGGCCAACCCGTAAAGTCAGCGAGCGGATGAGCCGTTGCGACCCCGATTCCGCCTTCAGCAGGCCGGACAGCCCCCAGAACAGAGCCAGCACGATACAAGCCAGCAAGAACACGATGATGATTTTCATGGCGGAATCCCCCGGTACTGCCCGGACAGCGAATACATGTATTCAGTCTAGTGGCAAAAATCGCGGTCGTGGGTTTCTGTTGTTATGCGTGTTGTTACCTTTTGTACTGGCGCTGTGGCAATGGCAGCGCGGCATGGACAAATTGGCGCTGGAACAGGCACTGGCCACACGGCAGGCAGCGCCGCCGGCCCGCATCCTGCCGTCGACCGGAACGGCAGATCTGGCGCGCTACCAGTTGCAGGGCATCCGTGCCGCCGGGCTGCCCATTCTGTTGGCCAACAGTCTCTTGGAGGGCATGCCGGGCCAGCGTGTGCTGCAGCCACTGCGGCTGGCCGATGGCAGCCTGATTCTGGCCGATCTTGGCTGGCGTGCAGCTAACAGCCCCTTGCCGGATCTGGCCTTGCCGGCGCAGTTGCCCGGCCAGTGGTGGCCCTGGCATGGGCGCTGGACCTTGCCGGGCGCCCGGCTGGGTACGGCAGGCGAAGTCGATGCGGTAGACATGGCGGCACTGACACGTCGCTATCCGGGCCACTGGCATGCTGGTGTCTTCATCGCCCAGCCGCCCTTGTCCGGCCTGCAGCCATGGCCGTTACTGCCACTGCTATCTGCCCAGCGCCATTTCGCCTATGCCGTGCAGTGGCTGTTGCTGGGGCTTTGCCTGCTATGGCGCTGGCGGCGGAGTGGGACATGACAGCGCGTCGCATCTTGGTGCTGATGCTGCTGTTATGCCTGCTGCCCCCGCTGGCCGCATGGTTCAGTTATCACTGGTGGCAGCCTGAGGCAGGCAAAAGCTATGGCCGCTTGCTGCCCTTGCAAGCTTTTGCAAGCGCGCGATATGCAGCCTGGCCACAGGGAAGGTGGGTACTGGTGACGCAGCAGGGTGCCGGTGCTTGTGAACAGGCTTGCCAGCAGCGTTTGCACGCCATGCGGCAGATTCATCTGGCACTGGGCGAGGCGGCACCGCGCTTGCGCCGGGTTGTGTTGTATCAGCCGCCGGCCAGTCCGGCACAGGGTGATGGCCTGCTGGCACTGCCCGGCGAAGTTGCCAACGCGTATGGCCCCGGCTTTTACCTGATCGACCCGCAAGGACGGCAACTGCTGTTTTATGCCGACACGCTCAGCCCGCCCGCCATCATCCGCGAGCTGACCATGCTGTTGCGGGTGAATAACGGACTGGGGTGAGCCTGGCCCGGCAGCATCTTGCCGACGGCAGGACAATAAGGAGACTGCAATGCGAAAGCTGCTCTGGCTGGCGTTGGTGCTGGCCTGCATCCTGTTGCCGCTGGGTGCTTATGTCCGCTTGTCGCAGGCGGGGCTGGGCTGCCCGGACTGGCCCGGCTGCTTCGGCCAGCTCTCCCCGGCACAGGCGGCGCAGGACATTGCCCGTGCCATGCGCTTGCAGGCGGACGGCCCGGTGAGCACGGACAAGGCGTGGAAGGAAATGGCGCATCGCTATCTGGCCGGTGGGCTGGGCCTGTTGCTGCTGGTGTATTGCTGGCAGGCCTGGCGCACCCGTCAGCAGCTGTTTGCGGCCAGCGGACTGTTGGTCTTGCTGCTGTTGCAGGCCATGCTGGGCATGTTGACCGTGACCCTGCAATTGCGCCCGCTGATTGTCGCCAGCCATCTGTTGCTGGGCATGTGCCTGTTTGCCTTGCTGTGCAGCACGGCCAGCGCGCGTTACTGGCCGTCACAGGCGGTGGCACCGTCTCACTGGCGGCTGGCGGCCTTGCTGCTGCTGGTGCTGGTCGGGCAGATAGCCCTCGGCGGCTGGATGGCGGCCAATCAGGCCGCGCTGGCCTGCCAGGGGTTTCCACGCTGCAACGGTGACTGGTGGCCCGCCATGCAGTTGTCGGCAGCCTGGCCGGGCTGGCAGGGTGCGGGTCCGGACGGTGCGGCGCTGCCCCTGGCTGCGCTGGTGGCGGTGCACTGGTTGCATCGTGTGGGCGCTGTGTTGTTGTCTGGCCTGCTGCTGCTGACGCTATGGCGCTTGTGGTCTTACCCGTCCTTGCGTCGTCAGCTGTGCCTGCTCGGTTTGCTGGTGGGTTTGCAACTATTGCTGGGCATGGCCAATGTCCTGCTGCAGCGCCCGCTGCCCATTGCGCTGGCCCACCATGTGTTGGCGATGTTGCTGCTGGCTACTGCGTGGACCCTGCTGTGCCGCCTGCACGCCCGCGCCGCGCGGCACGTGTCTGCCATGGTGCAACAGGCAGGCCGTCGGCCATCTGCCTGGCTGGGGAAGGGCATTGGTCCGCATCCCCACTGAATGGCGCTGGCATGCAGCAGTCGCCAGCCGTGGCATTGCTGCGGCGAGTTTCTTGCTGTACCGGTGCTTCGCCAGTATCCTGACAGGCTGTTACATGGCCGGGCCTGCCGCCCTGCCGGCTCAATTCCATCTGTCTGCTAGTGGTTACCTGATGCGTTTTCTGTTGCGATTTTTCATGTTTGCCAGCCTGCTGCTGGCCATGGCTGCCTGCGCTCCCAAGGCGGAAGTGAAGCTGGACCTCAAGGGTACCGACATGAGTGGCACCCAGCTGGGCGGCGACTTCAGTCTGACCGATCATCAAGGCAAGCCGCGCAAGCTGTCCGACTATGCCGGCAAGGTGGTTGCCTTGTTCTTTGGCTATACCCATTGCCCCGATGTCTGCCCCACCACCATGCTGGAATACGCAACGGTGATGAAGAAGCTGGGCGCAGATGCCGACAAGGTGCAGGTGCTGTTTGTCACGGTTGATCCGGAGCGCGATACCGGTGCGGTGCTGGCGGGCTATGTGCCGCACTTTGATCCGCGTTTTGTCGGCCTGAGCGGCACGCCGGCGCAGATCGACGCCGTCAAGTCGGCTTACAAGGTGGTGGCACAAAAGGTTGCCGGAGCCGATGGCTCTTATACCGTGGATCACAGCGCCGGCTCCTATCTGTTCGACAAGAGCGGCAAATTGCGTGTTTATGAGGCCTACGGAACCCCGGCAGACAGCCTGACCCATGATATTCGTCAGCTGTTACGCTAGAATTCAGCCAATGATTCAACTTTAAATTGCGGAAAGAAGCATCCATCGTGAGCCAAGACAATACCGCCGGCATGCCGCATGGCGACCACGCCCAACCCGATCTGTCCAGGTACACACTGGCCACGCCGGTTGAGGTGGTCCACCATCTGGCGTCCATTGCCAAGTCGGGTCATATGGTCACGGTGTTTTCCAACAAGGGCAAAACCTTCATCCTCACCCGCTTTCTGGAGGTAGACGCCAAGCGTGGCGTACTGCTGCTGGACTGGGGAGCGGACCCGGTCACCAACGATCAGCTGCTGGCCAGCGAGCGCAATGTGTTTGTCTGCTCGCCCGAAGGGGTAAAAACCCAATTTGTCACCACGGCGGCCCGCAAGGTGATGCTCGATAGCGGCCCGGCCTTCGAGGTGGACCTGCCGGAGCAGGTCATCAAATTGCAGCGCCGCGAATTTTTCCGCATCCAGACCCCGGTGAGCAATCCGGTCAGCTGCCATATTGCCGATTATCCCAACCGCCCACTCGACCTGGTGCTGTTCGACATCAGCCTGGGTGGTTGCAGCCTGTGGTTGCCCACTGCGCAAACGCCGGGTTTCGAGCTGGGACAGCAATATCTGGATTGCAGTTTTGAACTTAGGCCGATTGGCAGCCTGCGGGCTGGCATCGAAGTGCGACACCACCTGACCACCCGTTTGCGTAACGGCAACGACGCAGTGCGTGTCGGCTGTGCTTTCCTGAAAATGACCCCGTCGTCGGAAACGCTGGTGCAGCGTTATGTCGGCCATCTGGAACGCGAACGCCGCGCGCTGGTTGGCTGATGGTCATCCCATTTTTCATTTCCATTGTCTGTTTATCATCATGACCCTGACCATTGCCCTGTCCAAGGGGCGCATCTTTGAAGAAACCCTGCCCTTGCTGGCCGCTGCCGGCATTGTTCCGGCGGAAGATCCGGAATCCTCGCGCAAGCTCATCATCGGCACCAATCATGCTGATGTGCGGCTGGTGATTGTAAGAGCGTCGGACGTCCCCACCTATGTCCAGTACGGCGCAGCCGATCTGGGCATTGCCGGTCGCGACGTGCTGATCGAACACGGCGGCGACGGCCTGTATCAGCCGCTGGACCTGAACATTGCCAAGTGCAAGATGATGGTGGCGGTGGAAAACGGCTTTGACTACCAGAATGCCGTGCGCCAGGGCGCACGCCTGAAAGTGGCCACCAAATACCCGAAAATTGCCCGCGAACACTTTGCCGCCAAGGGCGTGCATGTGGACATCATCAAGCTGTACGGCTCGATGGAACTGGCGCCGCTGGTAGGGCTGGCCGATGCCATCGTCGATCTGGTATCCACTGGCGGTACGCTGCGCGCCAACAATCTGGTGGCGGTGGAACACATCATCGACATCAGCTCGCGCATGGTGGTGAACCAGGCCGCGCTCAAGCTCAAATACGACCGCATCCAGCCGGTGCTGGATGCCTTTGCCTCTGCCGTGCCGGCATAAGGCAGAAACGGAATCCCATGCTGAAACTGTCTTCGACCCAAGCTGATTTCCAGCAGCAACTGCAAGCACTGCTGGCCTTTGAAACCGCGCAGGACCCGGCAGTGGACAGCGCCGTGGCCGCCATCTGCGATGACGTCAAGGCACGCGGTGATGCTGCAGTACTGGAATACACCAATCGCTTCGACCGCATGCAGGCCGCCTCCATGGCCGAACTCACCCTGTCGCGCGAGCAACTGGAAGCCGCCTGGCTGCGTCTGCCTGCCGAAGTGCAACAGGCCCTGAGCGCCGCCGCCGAACGGGTCCGTCGCTACCACGAAAAGCAACTGGCCCATTCCTGGAGCTACGAAGACGAAGACGGCACCCTGCTGGGCCAGCAAGTCACCGCTCTGGACCGCGTTGGCATCTACGTGCCCGGTGGCAAGGCCGCCTATCCCAGCTCGGTATTGATGAACGCGATGCCGGCCAAGGTGGCCGGTGTGGGCGAAATCATCATGGTGGTGCCCACCCCGCAAGGCGAGCGCAACGACCTGGTGCTGGCCGCTGCCTTCATTGCAGGGGTGGACAAGGTATTCACCTGTGGCGGTGCCCAGGCCGTGGCCGCGCTGGCCTATGGCACGGAAACCATCCCGCAGGTGGACAAGATTACCGGGCCGGGCAATGCCTATGTGGCCGCTGCCAAGCGCCGCGTGTTCGGCGTGGTGGGCATCGACATGGTGGCCGGTCCGTCCGAAATCCTGGTGATCTGCGATGGCAACACCCCGGCCGACTGGATTGCCATGGACCTGTTCAGCCAGGCCGAGCACGACGAAATCGCCCAGGCCATCCTGTTGTGCCCGTCGGCACAATACATTGCCGAAGTGGAAGCCAGCATTGCAAAGCTGCTGCCCACCATGCCGCGCCGCGCCATCATCGAAGCCAGCCTGGGCAACCGTGGCGCGCTGATCCAGGTGCGCGATCTGGCCGAAGCCTGCGAGATTGCCAATTACATCGCGCCGGAACATCTGGAGCTGTCGGTGGCTGACCCGGACGCCAGCCTGCCGCTGCTGCGTCATGCCGGTGCCATCTTCATGGGCCGTTTCACCTCGGAAAGCCTGGGCGACTACTGTGCAGGCCCCAACCACGTGCTGCCCACCAGCCGCACCGCACGCTTTGCCAGCCCGCTGGGCGTGTACGACTTCCAGAAACGCTCCAGCCTGATTCGCGTGTCTGCCGCCGGCGCACAGAAGCTGGGCAAGATCGCCAGCGTGCTGGCGCATGGCGAAGGCCTCACCGCTCACGCCCGTGCTGCCGAGCTGCGGCTGGAATCCTGAGAAAACCACTTCAGCTGAAGACAGGGCCGGCTCGATACCGGCCCTGTTTTTTTGTGTGCGGTGAAAATGTCGTCAAATGTCGGCTTCCCGTGCCATCATGCGGGCTGGCCACGGCGCGCAACTAGCCCAAAACAGCCGAACACGGTAGGATAGCCAGCCTGTGCGTTGTTCCGGCAGCGCCCCTTGCATACCTGAAACAGCTACATCTGAAACAGTCGGTCGGTTGGGATGACAACTGATCCGGCTCCATCATCATGACATTGACTGCCAAGCAACTGGTCCGTCCGGAAATTGCCGGAATCAAGGCCTACCACGTGGCTGATGCCAGCGGCCTCATCAAGCTGGACGCCATGGAAAACCCCTACGCGCTGCCAGCTGCACTGCGCGCCGAACTGGGGCAATGCCTGGCCGACGTCGCCATCAACCGTTATCCCGATCCGCATGGCGGCGGGCTGAAGGACGAACTGAAGGCTGCGTTTGACATACCGGCAGCCGCCAGTGTGCTGCTGGGCAACGGTTCGGACGAAATCATCACCCTGATTGCCCAGGCACTGGCGCGCCCCGGCGCGGTGATGCTGGCGCTGGAACCATCCTTCGTCATGTACCGCATGAATGCGCTGTTCTCCGGCCTGCAGTATGTCGGGGTGCCGCTCAATGCCGATTTCAGCCTGGATCTGCCAGCTTTGCTGGAGGCCATTGCCACCCATCAACCGGCGATGGTGTTCCTGTCTTATCCCAATAATCCCACCGGCCCGCAGTTTGGCCGCGAGCAGGTTCTGGCCGTACTGGATGCCGCACCGGGACTGGTGGTGGTGGATGAGGCCTACCAGGCCTTTGCCAGCGACAGCCTGATGGATCTGGCCGGTAGCCGCCCCAATCTGCTGGTGATGCGCACCCTGTCCAAGCTGGGCCTGGCCGGTCTGCGCCTTGGCTATGCCGCAGGCTGTGCCGAATGGATAGACGAGCTGGACAAGGTACGCCCGCCCTACAACATCAATGTGCTGACCCAGGCGGCAGCCCGCTTTGCGCTGCGCCATCTGGCTGTGTTCATGCAGCAGGCACAGACCCTGCGCGACGAACGCCAGCGCTTGCTGCAGGCCTTGCGTCAGTACAGCGCGTTGACCGCGTTTGATTCACAGGCCAATTTTGTCACCATCCGCGTGCCGGATGCCGCAGAACTGTTTGCCTTCCTGAAGAAAAATGGCATCCTGATCAAGAACTTGCATGGCAGCCACCCGCTGCTCGACAACTGTCTGCGGCTGACCGTGGGCAGTCCGGATGAAAACACGGCCGTGCTTGCTGCACTGGCCGGCTACTTTGCCTGAAATCATGAGAACAGCCTCCGTTACCCGCAATACCCTGGAAACCCAGATCACCGTCACCCTGAACCTGGATGGTACTGGCCGCAGCCATTTCGATACCGGCGTGCCCTTTCTCGACCACATGATGGACCAGATTGCCCGCCACGGCCTGATCGACCTGGACATCGTGGCCAAGGGCGATTTGCACATTGATGCCCACCACACGGTGGAAGACATCGGCATCACGCTGGGTCAGGCATTTGCCAAAGCGATTGGCGACAAGAAGGGCATTCGCCGTTATGGCCATGCCTACGTGCCGCTGGACGAAGCGCTCAGCCGCGTGGTGATCGACCTCTCCGGCCGTCCCGGTCTGGTGTACAACGTGGAATACACCCGCGCCAGCATCGGCCAGTTCGATGTAGACCTGTTCTCCGAGTTTTTCCATGGCTTCGTCAACCACAGCATGGTGACCCTGCATATCGACAATCTGCGCGGGGTAAACAGCCACCATCAGGCCGAAACCATCTTCAAGGCCTTTGGCCGCGCACTGCGCATGGCCTGTGAAGTGGACGAACGCATGGGCGGTGCCACGCCGTCCACCAAGGGCACGCTGACGGCCTGAGCCGCAGCCCACCTTCACCCGAACAGTTAGGGGCAAGATGAAAGTCGCAGTAATCGACTATGGCATGGGCAATCTGCACTCAGTGCTCAAGTCCATCCAGGCAGTCAACGACCAGGGTGCGGACATTTTCCTCAGCCGCGACCCGGAAGCCATCGTCAAGGCAGACAAGGTTGTGTTTCCCGGTCAGGGTGCCATGCCGGACTGCATGCGCGAGCTCAACAGCTACGGCCTGGCCGAGGCAGTACGTGAAACCACGCAAACCAAGCCGTTTTTTGGCATTTGCGTGGGTGCACAGTTGCTTTTCCAGCACAGTGAAGAAGGCGATACCCCCGGACTTGGCCTGTTTCCGGGCAATGTGGTCCGGTTTTCGGCTAACCTGACTGACGCCGCTGGCGAGCGCCTCAAGGTGCCGCACATGGGCTGGAACCGCGTTTACCAGACAACATCCCATCCGCTGTTTGCCGGGATAGAAGATGGCGAGCGTTTCTATTTTGTCCACAGCTACCATTTCGCCCCGGCCGATGCAGCGCTGACGCTGGCGGAAAGTGAGTACCCGGACAGATTTTCCTGTATCGTCGGGCGTGGCAATATCTTTGCGACGCAGTTTCATACCGAAAAGAGCCACCGTGCCGGTCTTCAGATGATGAAGAACTTCCTGGCATGGGACGGCAGTGTTTAACTTACGTTGATCTAGCACCATGCTGCTTATACCCGCTATCGACCTCAAAGATGGTCAATGCGTACGCCTGAAACAGGGCGTCATGGACGATGCCACCGTCTTTTCCGATGACCCGGTCCAGGTGGCCGCTCACTGGCGAGACCAGGGCGCACGACGCCTGCATCTGGTGGACCTGAACGGTGCCTTTGCCGGCAAACCCAAGAACCTGAATGTCATCCGCTCCATCCTGCAGGAAGTGGGCGACGACATGCCGGTTCAACTGGGTGGCGGCATCCGCGACCTGGACACCATCGAAAAATACCTCGACATGGGCCTGTCCTACGTCATCATCGGTACCGCTGCGGTGAAAACCCCCGGCTTCCTGCATGATGCCTGCGATGCCTTCCCCGGTCAGGTGATTGTCGGTCTGGATGCCAAGGATGGCATGGTGGCCATTGATGGCTGGGCCAAGATCACCAATCACAATGTGATCGACCTGGCCAAGCGCTTCCAGGATTACGGCGTCAATTCGGTGATCTACACCGATATCGGCCGTGACGGCATGATGAACGGCGTCAATATCGAAGCCACCGTCAAGCTGGCCCAGGCACTGACCATTCCGGTGATTGCCTCCGGCGGCCTGACCAACCTCGACGACGTACGCAATCTGTGCGCTGTGGAAGACGAGGGCATCGAAGGTGCCATCACCGGCCGTGCCATCTACGAAGGCAGCATCGACTTTGCTGCTGCGCAGACACTGGCCGACGAATTGTCCGAGGCCTGATCCTGCCTTAAACCCCAGCTTGGCCGAAAATGTTTCGGCCAAGCTTTTTTTATGTTGCGAACATGACTCTGGCCAAACGCATTATTCCCTGTCTGGACGTGACTGCCGGTCGCGTCGTCAAGGGCGTCAACTTTGTCGGCCTGCGCGATGCCGGCGACCCGGTGGAAATCGCCCGGCGCTACAACGAGCAAGGTGCCGACGAGCTTACCTTTCTGGACATTACCGCCAGCTCTGACGACCGCGACCTGATCCTGCATGTGATCGAATCGGTGGCCGAACAGGTGTTCATCCCGCTGACCGTGGGTGGTGGCGTGCGCAAGGTGGAAGACATCCGTCGTCTGCTCAACGCCGGTGCCGACAAGGTCAGCATCAATACCGCTGCGGTGACCAACCCCGAACTGGTGCGCGAAGCCGCCGCCAAGTTCGGCAGCCAGTGCATTGTGGTGGCAGTGGACGCCAAGGCCGTCACCCCGGAAAACGACCGCTGGGAAGTGTTTACCCATGGCGGGCGCAACCGTACCGGCATCGACGCCGTGGAATGGGCGCAAAAGATGCAGGAATACGGTGCCGGTGAAATCCTGCTCACCAGCATGGACCGCGACGGCACCAAGATCGGCTTCAACCTGCCGCTCACCCGTGCCGTGTCCGAAGGCGTCGGCATTCCGGTGATTGCCTCCGGTGGCGTGGGCAATCTGCAGCATCTGGTGGATGGGGTGAAGCTGGGCAAGGCCGATGCCGTGCTGGCTGCCAGCATCTTCCACTTCAGCGAATACACGGTGCGCGAGGCCAAGGAAGCCATGCGTGACGCAGGCATCGAGGTGCGGCTATGAGCAACTGGCTGGACGAAGTGAAGTGGGATGCCCAGGGCCTGGTGACCGCCATTGCCCAGGACAGTGCCACCGGCCGCGTGCTGATGGTGGCCTGGATGAACCGTGAAAGCCTGCAATTGACGGCCGACACCGGCATTGCCCACTACTGGAGCCGTTCGCGCCAGAAGCTGTGGAAAAAAGGCGAGGAGTCCGGTCATCTGCAAACCGTGCAAGAACTGCGCCTGGATTGCGACGGCGACGTGATCGTGATGCAAATCCAGCAGGCTGGCGGCATTGCCTGCCACACCGGCCGCGAAAGCTGTTTCTACCGCCGTTTTGAAAACGGTGGCTGGACCATCGTGGATGCGGTACTCAAAGACCCGGACGCCATTTACCAGCACAAGCATTGAGTTGCGCCGTGTCAAACGGCTGCCATGCGCAGCCGTTACAATGGCAAGCCGCCTTCTGGCGCTAACGGCCGATGTGTGAATCGGCCTATACTTGCCGAATTCCCAGTATGCAAAGGTGAAGCATCATGACCTTCGATGTGCTCAAGACTGTAGCCGACACCCTGGAAGCCCGCCGCGAGGCGAGCCCCCAGTCCTCCTATGTGGCCTCCCTGTTTCACAAGGGTGAAGACGCCATTCTGAAAAAAGTGGCAGAAGAGGCGGCAGAAACCATCATGGCCTCCAAGGACAAGGACAAGCTGCATCTGGTGCGTGAAGTAGCCGACCTGTGGTTCCACTCCATGGTGCTGCTGGCTTATCATGGCCTGCGTCCGGAAGACGTGCTGATGGAGCTGCATCGCCGCGAAGGCATTTCCGGCATCGACGAAAAAGCCTCCCGTCCCGCCTGAACACCCGACAGGAACACGCAATGAGCGACTGCATTTTCTGCAAGATTGCCGCAGGGGAGATTCCCTGCAACAAGGTATACGAAGACGACGAAGTGCTGGCTTTCCATGACATCCGTCCGCTGGCTCCGGTTCATTTCCTGATCATTCCCAAGCTGCACGTGGCCTCGCTGGCCGAGTGCGGCCCGGAACACGAAGCGCTGCTGGGCCGCATCATGGGCCTGGTGCCGCGTCTGGCTGCCGAGCAGGGCCTGGCGGCCGGCTTCAAGACCGGCATCAATACCGGTCACGGTGGTGGTCAGGAAGTGTTCCACCTGCATGTGCATGTATTCGGCCACAAGGGCTGATGGTGTAAACGGCGTACCCGGCCAAGGGTGCGCCTGATCATTTTGAAAGGAAGTTGCAATGGGTTCTTTCAGTATCTGGCACTGGCTGATTGTGCTGTTGATCGTGGTGCTGGTGTTTGGCACCAAAAAACTGAAAAACGTGGGTGAAGACCTGGGTGGCGCCGTGCGTGGCTTCAAGGAAGGCATGAAGGGCGAGAACGAAAAGGCCGACAAGCCTGCCGAAACCGGCCGCATCATCGACAACGAATCCGACAAGAAATAAACCACAGGCCGCATCGTGTTCGATATCAGCTTTGGTGAAATCCTCCTGATCGGCATCGTGGCACTGGTGGTGCTGGGGCCGGAGCGCCTGCCCACCGTTGCCCGCACCCTGGGTGCGCTGGTGGCGCGTGCCCAGCGCTTTGTTGCCAGCGTCAAGGCCGACATCCATCAGCAGGCCAATCTGAGCGGCCTGGATGGCCTGCGCAACGATATCCAGGATGCGGCCAGCAGTTTCAAGGCGCAGATGGAAGCGGAAGTGCAGGGCGTACGGCAGGAAATGGCCGCCCAGTCCGCCCAGCTGCAGCAACTGTCCAGCGAGGCCAAGGCACCGCTGGAAGAGGCCGCCCGCACCATTCATGGCGGGCTGGATTTGCAGGCAGCGGCGGCACCTGCCGCCGTGGTATCCACCGTGGTGGAGGAAAAGTCCGCGCCGGAAGCCCCGCCACGCGACGAAAACCAGCTGGACTTGTTTGATGACATGCCGCCAGCGTCCGGACAGACTTCCACCCCATCCCATCCTCACGCATGAACGAACAACCTTTGCTTGTCCATCTGCTGGAATTGCGCACACGGCTGGTACGCGCCATTCTGGGCCTGATGCTGGTGTTTCTCGGCCTGTTTCACTGGTCTGGTGATATCTATCATTTGCTGGCCAAACCCTTGCTGGACGCGCTGCCCAATGGCGGCAGCATGATCGCCACCGAGGTGACGGCCACTTTCTTCGTGCCGATGAAGCTCACCATGCTGGTGGCCTTCCTCATTTCGCTGCCCAACACCCTGTACCAGGTGTGGGCTTTTGTCGCGCCGGGGCTGTACAGCCACGAGAAAAAACTGATCCTGCCGCTGGTGGTGGCCAGCGTGCTGCTGTTCCTGCTGGGGATGGCGTTTGCCTATTTCCTGGTGTTTCCGGTGGCATTCCACTTTTTCTCCATGATGACACCCAGCGGGGTGAGCATGATGACCGACATCGACAAATACCTGTCGTTTGTCATGGGCATGTTCATCGCCTTTGGTGTCACCTTTGAAGTGCCCATCATCGTGATAGTGCTGGTGCGCATGGGGGTGATTTCGATTGCCAAGCTGCGCGAAGGCCGACCCTATGTGATTGTCGGTGCCTTCGTGGTGGCAGCGGTGGTCACGCCGCCGGACGTGTTGTCGCAAACCATGCTGGCCGTACCGCTGTGGTTGCTGTACGAAGTAGGCATCATCATGGCGGTATTCATGGCGCGCCCCGGTCGTGCCGTGAGCGTCGGAAGTCAGGAAAAATGAACCGAAAACTGTTTCACTACGGCGCGGCTGCCAGTCTGGTCGCCCTGATTTTGCTGACCCTGGCCTGGGAGCTGTGGCTGGCCCCGGTACGACCGGGCGGCTCGTTTCTTGCGCTCAAGGCTGTCATCCTGCTGGCACCGCTGATGGGCATTCTCAAGGAGCGCCTGTATACCTACCAGTGGTCCAGCATGTTCATTCTGGCCTTCTTTACCGAAGGCATCATGCGCAGCTGGGGCGACAGCGGCCTGTCGCAAACCCTGGCCTTGTGGGAAGTGGCAATCAGCGTGGTGTTCTTTGGCTGCGTGCTGGGTTTTGCCCGCACTTTCAAGCGCAAACCGGCCTGAATTGTCCTGCCGGAAGTCGCTACACCAAACCTGCCATTGGCAGGTTTTGTTTTTTCTTTGTTAATCCCAAGCAAATACGCAAAATACAGCGAAAATTCTGCTTGTATTTTAAAGTAAAAATTTTAACTGATCTTAACATCTTGTCGCCTTTGAAGCTTCGATTAGAATATCGTCATTAATGAAGAGTCGAGTATTTCAGACTCATCACATTCAAGCTTCTGAAGGGTCGCGCATGCACTCTCCGTCCTCTGCCGGACAACATGGTTTCATTCCTCCGCAGGCTACACATCTGGACCCCTTGCTGGATTGTCTTTTTGCCCTGGCGCGGGCGTATGGCATCAATGCCACGCGCGAATCGCTGGTGGCAGGCATTCCACTCACCAATAACCGTTTGAATCCGTCCATGTTTTCACGGTCGGCGCGGCGGATCGGTCTGACCTCCCGCGTGGTGCGTCAACCGCTGGACAAGCTGCGCGACGCGCTGCTGCCCGCCGTGTTGCTGCTGGATGGCGAAGAAGCCTGCATTCTGCGCGCCATCGACCCGGAAAGCGGTATGGCACGGGTGAGCTTCTCCGAGCTGACCGAATCCGAAGTGAGCATTTCGCTGGATGAACTGGCCGGCAAATACCTGGGGCTGGCCATCTTTGTCCGTCCCCGCTTCAATTTTGAACGCCGTGCGCCGGAGCTGGGTGAAATCCGCTCGCGTCACTGGTTCTGGCAAACCGTTTACGGCGGCCTGCCGCTGTATCGCGACGCCATGATTGCCGCCTTGCTGATCAACCTGTTTGCGCTGGTGATACCGCTGGTGTCTATGAATGTGTACGACCGGGTGGTGCCGAATATGGCAACCGAGACGCTGTGGGTGCTGGCCATTGGCGGCTTGCTGGCCCTGGTGTTCGACTTTTTGCTGAAGATGACCCGCGCCTATCTGATCGACCTGGCCAGTAAGCGGGTGGATGTGACGCTCTCCAGCCTGATCATGGAGCGGGTGCTGGGCATCCGCATGGAAGCACGGCCTGCCTCGGTGGGGGCGTTTTCCTCCAATCTGCGGGCTTTTGAAACCGTGCGCGATTTCATTGCCTCGGCCTCCATCACTGCCCTGATCGACCTGCCTTTCGTGCTGATCTTCCTGCTGGTGATCCTGTGGATTTCCCCGCTCTTGACCGTGCCGGTGCTGGTAGGCGGCTTGCTGATGATCGTGTTTGCCCTGCTGATTCAGGAAAAGATGAAAGAGCTGACCGAGGCCACCTTGCGTGCCTCGGCCCAGCGCAATGCCCAGCTGGTGGAAAACCTGGCCGCGCTGGAAACCATCAAGATTCTGGCTGCCGAAGGCCAGCAACAAGGGCGCTGGGAGCAGGGCACGCTGTTTCTGGCTCAGGTGGGTGCGCGGCTGAAACTGCTGGCCACTTCGGCCAACACTTTCGCCGGTTTCATCACCCAGCTGGTATCCATCGTGATGCTGGTGCTGGGTGTGTACCAGATCATGGATGGCAATACCTCGCAGGGCGGGGTGATTGCCGCGGTGATGCTGTCCGGCCGTGCCATGGCACCGCTTGGCCAGCTGGTGGGCTTGCTGACCCAGTATCACAATGCCAAGACTTCGCTGTCTTCGCTGGATGGCTTCATGAAGATGCCGGTGGAGCGGCCGCAGGATGCCAATTTCTTCCACCGCACCAGCTTCCAGGGCGAGATCGAGTTCCGCAATGTGTCGTTCAGCTACCCGGATAATCCGCAGCAGGCACTGCGCAATGTCTCGTTCAAGATCAAGGCTGGCGAGCGGGTGGCCATCATCGGCCGGGTAGGCTCCGGCAAGTCCACGCTGCAAAAGCTGATTCTGGGCCTGTTCCAGCCGACCGAAGGTTCGATACGGGTGGATGGCATCGACATCAACCAGGTGGACCCGGCCGAGCTGCGCCGCCATATCGGCTATGTGCCGCAAGATGCGGTGCTGTTCTACGGCACGCTGCGGCAGAACATCGCCATGGGTGCACCGCATGCCTACGACGCCAGCGTGGCGGCAGCGGCCGAACTGGCCGGGCTGTCCGACTTCATCAACGGTCACCCGCAGGGCTTTGACATGGTGATCGGCGAGCGCGGCGATTCGCTGTCCGGGGGCCAGCGCAAGGCCGTCACCATTGCCCGCGCCCTGCTTAATGCGCCGCCCATCCTGCTGATGGACGAACCCACCAGCAATATGGACCACACCACCGAAGGCCAGATCAAGCAAACCCTTGCCAAGGTAATGGTGGGCAAGACCATGATCATGGTGACCCATCACAATGCCCTGCTGGATCTGGCCGACCGCCTGATCGTGATCGACAACGGTGCCATTGTGGCTGACGGACCCAAGGCCGCCGTGATTCAGGCCTTGCAACAAGGCCAGGTGGGGAGGGCAGGCTGATGAAAAAAACATGGAAACAACGCCTGCAAGGCTGGATTCGTGGCGGACAGGGACGGACTTCGCCCTACTGGGACAAGCTGATGGACTGGGCGGCGGCGCGCGATTTGCAGGACCGCCAGGATTTTGCCACTGACGGTGACTGGGCCATTCTGGAGCAAAGCCCGGGCCGGCCGCGGATCTTTGTCTGGAGCATGCTGGCATTGCTGCTGGTGGCACTGCTGTGGGCGGCACTGGCGCAGATTGACGAAGTGGCGCGTGGCGAGGGCAAGGTGGTGCCGGTATCGCAAAACCAGCATATCCAGAGCCTGGATGGCGGCGTGGTATCCAAGATTCTGGTCAAGGAAGGCCAGGTCGTGCAAAAAGGCCAGCTGCTGCTGAATATCGACAACACCCGCTTTGTTTCTTCGCTGAACGAGAACCAGGCCCAGTATCTGTCCTTGCTGGCCAAGGCGGCGCGGCTGCGTGCCATCGCCAATAACGTGCCGTTCGAATTGCCCAAGGAAGTGGAGCAGCAGGCGGCGGACATTGCCCGGCAGGAAACCGACCTTTACCAGACCAAGCGCCGCGAGCTGGATGCCAATGTATCCATCGCCCGGCAGGAGCTGACCCAGCGCTCGCAAGAGCTGAACGAAGTGCGTGCCAAGCTGGCCCAGGCGCAGCAAGGCTACCAGCTGACCCAGCGCGAGCTGGCGGTCACCAAACCGTTGAAAGAATCCGGTGCGGTATCGGATGTCGACCTGCTGCGCTTGCAGCGTGATGTATCGCGCTATCAGGGTGAACGCGACATGGCCAGTGCGCAGATTCCCAAACTGCAAGCCGCCATCAGCGAAGCCAACCACAAGATCCAGGAAGTGGAGCTGAACTTCCGCAATCAGGCCAGCGCCGAATTGTCCGACACCATGGGCAAGATCAACAGCCTGTCCGCCGGTAGCTCCGGACTGGCCGACAAGGTCAAGCTTTCCGAGGTGCGTTCGCCGGTAAAGGGTGAAGTCAAGCGCCTGTTCGTCAACACCATTGGCGGCGTGGTGCAGCCGGGCAAGGACATCCTGGAAATCGTGCCGCTGGAAGATTCGCTGATGATCGAAACCCGCGTGTCGCCGCGTGACATCGCCTTCCTGCGCCCCGGTCAGCGCGCCATGGTGCGCTTTACCGCCTACGACTACACCGTTTACGGCGGCATGGAAGGCAGCCTGCAGGAAATCGGTGCCGATACCGTGACCGACGACAAGGGTAATGCCTTTTACATTGTTAAGGTGCGCACCAGTCAGGGCGCATTGGGCGAGAAACACCTGCCCATCATTCCCGGCATGGTGGCGCAGGTGGACATCATGACGGGCAAGAAGAGCATTCTTTCCTATCTGTTGAAACCGGTGTTGCGTGCCAAGGCAGAGGCCTTTACCGAACGATGAACGCTCCCGTTATTCTGATTACGGCCAGTGCGGCCCTGGCCGACGGCTGGGCCGACAGTCTGGGGCTGCAAGACGCCCTGCGGCTGCCGGACCTGGCCGCGCTCAACCGCTCCCAAGTGGCGGCTGACAGTCTGGTATTGCTGGATCTGGCGGTCACCCCCCCCAGCGAGCAGGACATGCAACAGGCTTGCCGGCACTGTCGGGTACTGGCCCTGTCCTCCTTGCCGAGCGACGAAGAAGGCATGCAGTGGCTGCAATACGGTGCCGCGGCCTATGCCCACGCCATGAGTACGCCGGACCTGCTGCAACAGGTATTTGATACGGTGCAGTCCGGTGGTACCTGGGTCGGGCGCAGCATCATGCAGCAACTGTGCGCCCGCTTTGGTCGCCAGCTGCCGGCCAGGACCGAAACCGACTGGCGCAGCCGCCTGTCGGCGCGCGAGCAAGATGTGGTGGATGCACTGCGGGAGGGTCGTGCCAACAAGGACATTGCCCGCCAGCTGGATATCTCCGAACGCACGGTGAAGGCCCATCTCACTTCGGTATTCCAGAAGTTCGAGGTGGAAGATCGCCTGCAATTGCTGCTGAAACTGACCGGCCACTAGTTCTGCTCCGGCCTTGCCGCCCAAGCCGCTCCATCAAACTGATGCAGCGGCTTTGTTATTTTTTGAGCTAAGAATTTTCTGAAAATAATCAGGATTTTGCCCTTCAGTACAATATATTTTCTCGTCATGACTGATTAATCTGGCCCAACTGCATATTGCGTTTTCAGGAGTCAGACATGAGCACCACTGCTGTCCAAGGTCAGGTTGTTGCCGTCAACGGCGTTGCCAAAGCGATTGATGCCCAAGGGCATGAACGTATCCTCAAGGCCGGCGACATCATCCAGCCGGGTGAGCGTGTGGTGCTGCTGGACGGTGCCACCCTGTCGGTGGCGCGTGCCGACGGTGAGCTGCTCAATGTGGACGGCCCGCGTGAAATGGCGCTGACCCCCGAAACCATGCAGCCGCAAACCACCGACAAGACCGAAGCTGCCGTAGCCAAGCTGGCACCGGAAGCACAGCAAGTGCTGGCCGCACTGGAAAATGGCCAGGACCCCTTGGCCCAGCTTGATCCTGCTGCTGCCGGCCTGAACGGTGCCGGTGGTGCCGACGAAGGCAGCCACGGCTTTGTCCGCCTGATGCGCGTGAGCGAAGCGCTGGGCGGTGCGCTGGGTGACGGTGCCGGTGGTGCCGCCTTCAACCTGCCGACCGAACAAAACCAGGCAAGCAGCAATACCGCAGTACCGGTCAATGTCAGCATCGACAACATCAGTGCCACCAATGACGCTACCCCCACCATTCATGGCACCGGTATTCCGGGCCTCACCGTCATCGTCACCAATACCTCCGGTGCGGTAATTGGCAGTGCAGTCGTGGGCAGCGATGGTAACTGGTTCATTACCCCCACTTCGCCGCTGCCGGATGGCACCGATACCCTGATTGCTACCAGCACCAATACCGCTGGTGTCACGGCCACGGCAACAGCTACCGCCATCATCGACACCACCCCGCCGGCCACGCCGACGGTTACGATTACCGAACATAGCGACCCCAATGGCGTCATCAGCACGCCGGATCTGGTCAACGGCAAGGTGGAAGCCACCGTCAAGCTGGATGCTGCCGACCTGGCCAAGAACGGCAGCGCCACCATTGTGGTCAACGATGGCGGCCATACCGCCACGCTGGTGGTACATGCGGATGGCACCATCACCGGTACCGACAGCACAGTAGCCGCCAGCTACAAAAACGGCACGGTCACGCTCAGTATGACCACCCCGGCAGATGGCGAGTCGGTCAGCATCAGCGCCACCCAGACCGACGCCGTGGGCAACAAGTCCGGCCAGGGCAGCGATAGCGGCACCCTGCTGACTGAAGGCCCGGCTGCGCCGAGCGTGCTGATTGTGTCCGACAAGAACGATGACGGCATCCTCACTGTGGCCGAAACCAACGCCCACACCACGGTGGATGCCGTGGTGCAGCTGTCTGACATGGTGATCAAGTCCGGTGGCAGTGCCACGGTGACCATCGTTGACAACGGCGTCACCAGCACCCTGACCGTAGACAAGAACGGCGCGGTCCACAGTAGCAATCCGGATATCGGTGGCGAATATGTCAATGGCAGCCTGCAACTGTATAACGTGCCGCTGCCGGGTGATGGCAACAGCATCAGCATCAGCGCGGTGCAAGCCGACCAGTATGGCAACACCTCGGCCAGTGCCAGTGACAGTGCGGTAGAAAAACTGGGCGCGCCAGCAGCCAGCATTACGGTTGACCCGGTCACCGCCGACAATGTGCTGAACATCAAGGAAGTCAGTGGCAGCACCGTGACCATCACCGGTACGGTTGGTGGTGACGTCCAGCTGCACGACAAGGTAACCCTGACGGTAAACGGTAACCCGGCGACTGGCGAGGTGATCGACCTGGGCGGTGGCAAGCTGGGCTTCAGCATTGCCGTCAGCAGCGCCGACCTGAAAGCGGACAGCCACGTCCTGGCCAGTGTCACCACCAGCAATGACGCAGGCAACAGCACCACTGCCACGGCAGACCATGCCTACGGCCTTGACCTGAACGCCCCCACCATCGCCATTGCCACCACGCTGGCTGGCGATGATGTGATCAATGCGGCCGAGCAAAAGCAAGACCTGACCATCAGCGGCAGCACCACCGGTGTGGAAAACGGCCAGACCGTGGATGTGGTGCTCAATGGTGTGCACTACCAGGCCAACGTCAATGGCAACAGCTGGAAGGTGACGGTGCCACAGGCTGACGTCGCCAAGCTGGCCGATGGCAAGAGCTACACCATCACCGCCGATGTCAGCGACAAGGCAGGCAATCCGGCACAGGAAGCCAGCCACAAGCTTTCTGTGGATACCAGCGCCACCATCACCATTCTGGATGATGGCAGCGGCGGCGACCACATCTTCAACCAGACCGAAGCCGGCACGGTGAATGTCACCGGCACCACCAGTGGTGTGGAACCGGGCCAGGCGGTGTACGTTACCTTCACCGATGGCACCAACTCGGTAACCAGCATTGTTTTCGTGCAGAAAGACGGCAGCTGGAGCACTTCCGGCGACCTGACACTGGACCTGACCAGCCTGGAGCAGGGCAAGATCAGCGTGACCGCCAGCGTGGCCGACAAGGCAGGCAATCCTGCCAGCGACAGCATCGACAGCGACACCCTGGATACCGTTGCGCCAGCCGCGCCGACGGTTACGATTACCGAACATAGCGACCCCAATGGCGTCATCAGCACGCCGGATCTGGTCAACGGCAAGGTGGAAGCCACCGTCAAGCTGGATGCTGCCGACCTGGCCAAGAACGGCAGCGCCACCATTGTGGTCAACGATGGCGGCCATACCGCCACGCTGGTGGTACATGCGGATGGCACCATCACCGGTACCGACAGCACAGTAGCCGCCAGCTACAAAAACGGCACGGTCACGCTCAGTATGACCACCCCGGCAGATGGCGAGTCGGTCAGCATCAGCGCCACCCAGACCGACGCCGTGGGCAACAAGTCCGGCCAGGGCAGCGATAGCGGCACCCTGCTGACTGAAGGCCCGGCTGCGCCGAGCGTGCTGATTGTGTCCGACAAGAACGATGACGGCATCCTCAATGTGGCCGAAACCAAAGGCCACACCACGGTGGATGCCGTGGTGCAGCTGTCTGACATGGTGATCAAGTCCGGTGGCAGTGCCACGGTGACCATCGTTGACAACGGCGTCACCAGCACCCTGACCGTAGACAAGAACGGCGCGGTCCACAGTAGCAATCCGGATATCGGTGGCGAATATGTCAATGGCAGCCTGCAACTGTATAACGTGCCGCTGCCGGGTGATGGCAACAGCATCAGCATCAGCGCGGTGCAAGCCGACCAGTATGGCAACACCTCGGCCAGTGCCAGTGACAGTGCGGTAGAAAAACTGGGCGCGCCAGCAGCCAGCATTACGGTTGACCCGGTCACCGCCGACAATGTGCTGAACATCAAGGAAGTCAGTGGCAGCACCGTGACCATCACCGGTACGGTTGGTGGTGACGTCCAGCTGCACGACAAGGTAACCCTGACGGTAAACGGTAACCCGGCGACTGGCGAGGTGATCGACCTGGGCGGTGGCAAGCTGGGCTTCAGCATTGCCGTCAGCAGCGCCGACCTGAAAGCGGACAGCCACGTCCTGGCCAGTGTCACCACCAGCAATGACGCAGGCAACAGCACCACTGCCACGGCAGACCATGCCTACGGCCTTGACCTGAACGCCCCCACCATCGCCATTGCCACCACGCTGGCTGGCGATGATGTGATCAATGCCGCCGAGCAAAAGCAAGACCTGACCATCAGCGGCAGCACTACCGGTGTCGAGAACGGCCAGACTGTGGATGTGGTGCTCAATGGCACGCACTACCAGGCCATTGTCAACGGCAACAGCTGGAGCGTGACGGTGCCACAGGCTGACGTCGCCAAGCTGGCCGATGGCAAGAGCTACACCATCACCGCCGATGTCAGCGACAAGGCAGGCAATCCGGCACAGGAAGCCAGCCACAAGCTGTCGGTGGATACCAGCGCCACCATCACCATTCTGGATGATGGCAGCGGCGGCGACCACATCTTCAACCAGACCGAAGCCGGCACCGTGAATGTCACCGGCACCACCAGTGGTGTGGAACCGGGCCAGGCGGTGTACGTTACCTTCACCGATGGCACCAACTCGGTAACCAGCATTGTTCACGTGCAGAAAGACGGCAGCTGGAGTACTTCCGGCGACCTGACACTGGACCTGACCAACCTGGAGCAGGGCAAGATCAGCGTGACCGCCAGTGTGGTGGACAAGGCGGGCAATACCGCCAGCGACAGCATCAACAGCGACACCCTGGATACCGTTGCGCCGACGCTCACCATCGGCACACTGGCTGGTGATGACATCATCAATGCCAAGGAGCACACCCAATCGCTGACCATCAGCGGTAGCACCAGTGCCGAAGATGGCCAGAAAGTGGACGTGGTGCTCAACGGTATCCATTACAGTGCCAATGTGACTGGCGGTCACTGGAGCACAACCGTGCCGGCGGGTGATGTGGCCAAGCTGGAAGATGGCAAGAACTACACCGTGACTGCCGACGTGCGTGATGCCGCCGGTAATCCCGCACCGGAAGCCAGCCATACCCTGGCCGTGGATACCACGGCACCGGATGCGCCGAAGGTCAGCTTTGTCGCCAGCGGTACGTACAGTTACAGCAACTACTTTGGCATCGACGATGCGCACATCAGCAACCCTGCCAGTGGCCAGAATGCCCTGACTACCGTGCTGGGTGATCTGGTCAACCTGAACCCCACCGCCACTTTCATTGCCCAGTCCATCAACTTCGGTACCAGTACCGGGGCCTGGCAGGACAGCTCGCTGGCGGTGAAGAGCAATCTGGGCACGTCCGGTGCCTTGCAAGACTTCATCACCAACAGCCATGGCAGCACCGGCACCGACCTGCAGCTGTCGGGCAACTATGGCACCACCTCGCGCGCCATCGTGGAAACCGGCGGCGTATTCACTGCGGCTGCCGGTAACTACAACATTGCCGTGCGTGCGGATGATGGCTACCTGCTGCTGATTGACGGCAAGGTTGTGGCGCAAGAGGTCAACAATCAGTCTCCGGCAACGGCCTGGTACACGGTTCATCTGGATGCCACGGCCAACAACCAGCACACCATGCAGATCGTGTACTGGGATCAGGGCGGGCTGGCCACGCTGCAAGTCAGCCTGGAACAGAATGGCAACAACATCGTCAACCTGCTGCAACCGGATAGCACGGTTACCGCACAGGTCACCCTTAACGCCAATGACCAGGCGGTACTGGTGAATGGTGGTTCGGTACACCTTACCGGCAGTGGCAATACCGACCTGACCCTGCATCTGGAAAATGGCAAGCTGGTAGACGGCAGCCACAACAGCTACAGCTACCAGAACGGGGTGATTTCGCTGAGCATGGCCGCACCGGCTGCCGGTGCCTCCATCGCCCTGGCAGCAACAGTTTCCGACAAGAGCGGCAACATCTCGCCGTCGGCATCTGCAAGCTACAGCCAGCCTGTCATCCCCACCGGCCATCTGCAGCATGATGCCGTCAACGATACCGGCAGCAATACCGCCGACAGCATCACGGCAGACAAGACCCCGGTCATCACCGGCACGGCAGATGCCAACAGCCAGATCACGGTGACCCTGAACGGCCACAGCTACACCACCAGCGCTGACAACACCGGCCACTGGTCGGTCAGCGTCACCGACAGCCTGGGCGACGGTGTGTATATTCCACTGGTCAAGGCGGTGGACAGCAATGGCGCGACTGCCACCGGCTTTGGCACCGCGTTCGCGGTGGATACCACGGCCAGCATCACCATCGCCAATGATGGCAGTGGCAAGGATGGCGTATTCAACCAGACAGAAGCAGCAACTGCGGCAGTCAGCGGCACCACCAGTGGTGTGGAAGCAGGCCAGACCGTCACCGTCACCTTCACCGACAGTGCCAGTCATGTGGTCACCACCACCACCAAGGTAGGCAGTGATGGCAGCTGGTCGGTATCGCCAGCCAACCTGAGCAAGCTGACCGATGGCGCAGTGACGGTGAAGGCGCAAGTCAGCGATGTGGCAGGCAATACCGCCACCGACAGCCACAGCGACAAGCTGGACACTCAGGCCACCATCACCATTCTGGATGATGGCAGTGGCGGCGACGGTACGTTCAACCAGAACGAAGCGGGTAAGGTGAATGTCACCGGCTCCACCAGTGGTGTGGAACCGGGCCAGGCGGTGTACGTCACCTTCACGGACGGCACCAATTCGGTATCCAGTATTGTTCACGTGCAGAAAGACGGCAGCTGGAGTACTTCCGGCGACCTGACGCTGGACCTGACCAGCCTGGAGCAGGGCAAGATCAGCGTGACCGCCAGTGTGGTGGACAAGGCGGGCAATACCGCCAGCGACAGCATCGACAGCGACACCCTGGACACCCAGGCTCCGTTGGCGGCACAGCTGTCGTCCACCGCCAGTACCGCCGCCATCACCGGCCTGTTCAATACCGGTCTGGATGCCAGCGGTAATGCACAGACAGCCGGGCAGGCTGATGCCCACTACACGCTGGAGTCCAAGCCGGCGGGTGCCAACCTGAGTGGCACCACGGTGGTCAGCCAGACCGATGCCCAGAGCAAGTCCTGGGTGACCAATGACTACACCAAGTCGCAGTGGATTGGCGACATGTCCGACCTGCATGGTACCTACCGTTATCAGACCACCTTCAATATTGCATCCGCGGCCGATCTGGCAACGGTGCTGATTAGCTTCGATCTATCCGCTGATGACAACGTGAAGATTCTGGTGAATGACCAGGATACCGGCCTGTCCTACAGCAAGCTGTGGACGCAGATCCAGCATGTCGACCTGAGCAACGACAGCGGGGTAGGCGGCCTGTTTGTGGTGGGCGACAACACCCTGACCTTCGTGGTGGACAACTCCGGCGGCGGCGCAACCGGCCTGAAGGTGGACAATATGGTGGCCACTGCCCAAGGCCATGCGCTGGAACTGGATGTTTCGCTGGCCGGTACCGGTGCGGTTGCCAACGACACGCTGACTATTACAGCGGTGGAAAACGGTGTGAGCACCAGCACTACCCATGTGCTGACCAGTACTGACATCAGCAATGGTGTGACCGAAACGGCGCACCAAGCAGCTGCCAACACGGTATCCACTTATACCGCCACCCTGACTGACAAGGCCGGTAATGTGTCCACCGTGGCGACGGAAACCGTGTTCGGTTCCGGTGACCATGCAGTGAGCGATGGCGTGGGTGTGGACACCTTCAAGTGGACGCTGGCTTCCAATGGCAACAGCAGTGCTGCGACCACCACCACCATCAGCAACTTCGATCTGGCCGATCATGCCAGCGGTGGCTCGGCGCTGGACCTGAAAGACCTGCTGCAAGGGGAAAACCACGCCTCCGGCATCGGCAACCTCACCAGCTACCTGCATTTCAGCCAGAGCGGCAGCGATACCACGGTGCATGTCAGCGCCTCGGGTGGTTTTGTCAACAGCACGGCTGGCGATACCGTGGACATCGTGCTCAAGGGCGTGTCGCTGGCAGATCTGGGTGGCGGCCTGGGGCATACCTCGGATACGCAGATCATCCAGAACCTGCTGAACCACGGCAAGCTGATCACCGACTGATACGGCTCAGCCAACAAAAAACCGACAGTCAGACACTGTCGGTTTTTTTATGCATCCGGCTTGTCAGGCCGATTGCCGGGGCCAGGATGTCGTATCAGTGAATGGCCGGGCCGGTCAGGCAGTGCACGCCCATTTCCACCAGTGCCGTGGCATCGTCGGCATTGCCGATGCCCTTGGCTTCCAGCTGCACACCCATCAGGGCGGCCATGCGCAGCAGGCCGCGCAGGAGTGCGGCACGGCCTTCATCGGCATGGATGCCCTGGGTGAGGGTGCTGTCGAGCACCAGATAGCTGATGCTGGCCTCGTGGGTGCGGGCCACCAGTGCCAGATTATGGCCCTGGATCTCCACCGCCAGCTGATGCCCGGCCGGGCGGATGGCACGGCTGAAGGCGACAAAGTGTTCCCAGTGCTCGTCCAGACCGGTTTCATGGAATTCAAAGTTGATCTGCCGCCCGGGATAGCGCTGCAACAACTGCAGGATGGCCGGCAGGAAGTCCGGATACTGCAAGGAAGCCGGTGACATGTTCACCGCCAGGCAGCCGGCGGGGCCATGCTGCAAGGCCAGTTGCAGGGTATTGATGTCCAGCCGGTGCACCAGGCCCAGCCGGGCGGCCTGCGACACCAGGCGCAGCGCACTCATGGCGGGCAGGGCATCGCGTGCCGGACGATACAGCATGCCTTCGTGCCACAGCACATGACGTTCCGGGTCACATACCGGATACCAGCGCAGCTGCAGCGAATCATCCTCACACGCCGCCTCCAGCAGGGGTTTCCAGTCCGGCTGTACCTGACTGGAGGCCTGGGCGTGCTGTTGGTCCAGCACCCAGCTGTTCAGCGGCTGGGCTTCGGCCAGTGTCAGGCTGTCGCTGGCACGCGCCAGCACATCGCGCAGGGTGTCGCCGCTATGGAATGCGGTAATGCCGATATGGCCCAGGCCCGGCTGGTCGGACAAGTCCATGGTCCAGTACACCGGCCATAGCAGGCAGAGTTCGTCCGCCAGCTTGCCTGCGTCGTCCGCC
>NZ_JAELUD010000109.1:0-9447 GCF_016429185.1 Aquitalea sp. ASV11 | reverse complement strand
TTGCCGGCCAGTGCCACCCGCGCCGGGTGGCGGTGGTGCAATTGTTGACCGTATCCTTGCTGGCCGCTCTGGGCTGGCAACTGAGTGGCGAAGCCGCGCCACAGTCGCATCCGGTATTGCTTGTCAGCCTGCTGGGCATGGGGCTGGCCACCGCCGTCATCCAGATCGCCATGAACTGGGCGCAAAAAACCGTCCCCGCCACACGGGCCACCGTGATTTATGCGATGGAGCCGGTATGGGCCGGCCTGCTTGGCGCACTGGCCGGCGAACAGCTGGGGCTGATGGCCATCAGCGGTGCCGCGCTGATTGTGGCCAGCGTGCTGATCAGCCAGTTGGGCGGACGGCAGGGTCACTAGGCAGCAACAGCAGCACAAATAGTTGTTTTTGCTGGGCTATCTGGTTTTAATGACTGCTTGTCGCCCAACAAGGTGTCCGCCATGACGCACACGTTTTTGCTGTATACCCTCACCTGCCTCGCTCTGGTGGCTGCGCCAGGCCCGGACAATCTGCTGGCCATTGCCCGTGGCCTGTCGCAGGGCAAGCGGGCAGCGGCCATGTCTGCGCTGGCATCCGGCTGTGCCATCTTCGTGCATGTCACAGCGGCATCGCTGGGGCTGACCGCACTGTTGCAGGCCTCAGCCACTGCCTTCCTGCTGGTGAAGCTGGCTGGCGGCTGTTATCTGATCTACCTGGGCTGGCAGGCCATCCGCCACCGCACCCTGGTGCGTTTTTCCCGTATCGACCCCTTGCCGCTGTGGCAGGTGTTCCGCAGCGGCTTTCTGTCCGGCAGCCTCAACCCCAAGGTGGGTATCTTCATCATGGCCTTCGTGCCGCAATTCATCAGCACCGCGCAGGGCAGTGTGGCCGGGCAGATGATGTTGCTGGGCGGCTGGTTTGCCTTGCTGACCACGCTGGGCTTTGGCCTGATGGGCATCAGTGCCAGCCATCTGGCGCGCTGGATAGCCGCCCGGCCCCGCCTGATTGCCGGGCTGAATATCAGTGCCGGTCTGGCGTTTATTGCAGCAGGTTTGTCCGTGGGGTTTGCCAAGGCGGCAAAGGCGTGATTACCCTAGCCGCTTACCTGATCACCCCTGTTTGTCTGTCATGAAAATCGTCGATCTGCTCAAAGGCCTGTTCATCATCGTGCTGGCGCTGGCCGTACTGCTGTGGCTGTATGGCACCTTCAACAATCAGCCGCTGTTCGTCACCACCGCCATGTGGATGGGCGATGCGCTGGTGATGATTCCGGCTTATCTGATTCCCAGCATCACCGGCTGGCTGGTGAAAAGCCCCCGTCTGCAAAAAGTGGTTCTCATCAATGTGCTGGGCGGCTGGCTGATCCTGCCCTGGATCATCGCCATGGGCATGGCCATCAAGCGTGACGATTTGCGCACCCAGGACTGACACCACCGTGCACGCAGCTTGATGGCGGCGCTAGCCTTCCCGTAAGCTGCCGCCATGTCTGCACACACTTCCCCCTCTCGTCTGGCAGCCTTGCTCGCCCCGTTCTTGCACGACCGGCTGCTGCATGTGCTGCTGTTACTGATGCTGCTGTTGTGGCTGCCACAGCCCACGGCGGCCAGCCAGTTTGTCCACTGGATAGACTGGCCCACCATCACCACCCTGTCCGGCCTGCTGCTGCTGACCAAAGGCGTGGAAGACAGCGGCTATCTGAGCCATCTGGGCCGCCTCATCATCAACCGGCTGGTGCGGGAACGGTCGCTGGCGCTGTTTCTGGTTGGCATGTCCGCCCTGCTGTCCACCATACTCACCAATGATGTGGCGCTGTTCATCGTGGTACCGCTCACTCTCAGCCTGCGTGGTATTGCCGGCCTGCCCATTGGCCGGCTGGTGATATTCGAAGCGCTGGCGGTGAATGCCGGCTCGCTGCTCACCCCGATTGGCAACCCGCAGAACATCTTGCTGTGGCAGCTGTCCGGACTGTCCTTTACTGCGTTTACCTGGCAAATGGCCCCGCTGGCACTGGGCAGCATGGCGCTGCTGTTACTGGCCACGGCATTGGCGTTTCCCGGCCAGCGCATTCATGCCGAACTGCATGATGATGCGACGGGCTATCAGCCCGGTCTGTTGTGGAGCTGCACCTTGCTGTATGTCGGCTTTATCGTGGCGCTGGAATCCGGCCATGCGCTGTGGGGTCTGGCTGCGGTGCTGGCCGGCATTGCCCTGCTGCGCCCGGCCTTGCTGCTGGCGGTGGACTGGAGCCTGATTGCCGTGTTCATGCTGATGTTTGTCGACATCCGCCTGCTAACCCAACTGCCGCTGGTGCGCCACTGGACCGATGCCGTGGCCGGGCTGAGTAGCGGCGGGCTGTACCTGACCGCCCTGCTGGGTTCGCAGCTGATCAGCAATGTGCCGGCCACCATCCTGCTGGTGAAATACAGCAGCGCCTACAAGGTGCTGGCTTATGCGGTGAATGCCGGTGGCTTTGGCTGTGTGCTGGGCTCGCTGGCCAACCTGATCGCCCTGCGCATGGCGGGCGAGCGCGGCATCTGGCTGCGTTTTCATCTGTATTCCCTGCCCGCACTGCTGCTGGCAGGCGTGCTGGGCTACTTCCTGCTCTGACGTCCCGTCCCGCCATTCCACGCAAAAAAGCCCGGTCACCGTGACGGTGCCGGGCCAAATCCCTGACTGAGGGCCTGCTTACAAAGAGGGCAGCAAGCCAGCCGCGACAAAGCGGTTGTAACTGCCACTGGCCACCAGTGCGGCTGCCTTTTCGATATCCGGCGCGAAGTAGCGGTCCTTGTCGTAGAAGCTGACTTGTTCGCGCAGTTCGGCCTTGGCTTCTTCCAGCTTGGCGCTGGCCTTGTGCGGGGCGCGGAAGTCCACGCCCTGGCAGGCCGCCAGCAGTTCCACCGCCAGAATGCCGGCGGTGTTGCCGGCCATGTCGCGCAGACGGCGACCGGCAAAGGTGGCCATCGATACGTGGTCTTCCTGGTTGGCCGAGGTCGGCAGGCTGTCCACCGACGCCGGGTGCGCCAGCGATTTGTTTTCCGAAGCCAGCGCCGCACCGGTGACCTGGGCAATCATGAAGCCGGAGTTCACCCCGCCGTTATTCACCAGGAAGGGCGGCAGCTTGGACAGGTTGCTGTCGATCAACAGTGCCATGCGGCGCTCGGACAGCGAGCCGATTTCCGCCAGCGCCAGCGCCAGGTTGTCGGCGGCAAAGGCCACCGGCTCGGCATGGAAGTTGCCGCCGGACAGGATGTCGTTGTCGTCGGCAAACACCAGCGGGTTGTCCGATACCGAGTTGGCTTCCACTTGCAGCACGCTGGCGGAGTGGCGGATCTGCGTCAGGCAGGCACCCATCACCTGCGGCTGGCAGCGCAGGCTGTACGGGTCCTGCACCTTGCCGCAGTTTTCGTGCGAGTGTTCGATTTCGCTGTGTTCCAGCAGGGCGCGGTAGGCGCTGGCGGCATCGATCTGGCCAGCATGGCCGCGCACGGCGTGGATGCGCGCATCAAACGGGGTGCGGCTGCCCTGCGCGGCTTCCACCGACATGGCGCCAGCCACCACGGCGGAGGCAAACAGGTCTTCCGCCGCAAACAGGCCTTCCAGCGCAAAAGCGGTGGAGGCCTGGGTGCCGTTGAGCAGGGCCAGGCCTTCTTTCGGGGCCAGGGTGATGGGTTCCAGACCAGCCGCCTGCATGGCTTCACGGCCATGTACGCGCTGGCCGTTGACGAAGGCTTCGCCCTCGCCAATCAGCACCGCGCTCATGTGCGACAGCGGGGCCAGGTCGCCGGACGCACCCACCGAACCCTTTTGCGGAATCACCGGGTAGATGCCGTGGTTGAACAGCGTCACCAGTGCTTCGATCACCTGACGGCGGATGCCGGAGAAACCACGCGCCAGCGAGTTGATTTTCAGTGCCATCACCAGACGCACAGTGGAATCGTCCATCGGCGCGCCAATACCGGCAGCGTGCGACAGCACGATGGAACGTTGCAGCAGTTCCAGCTCTTCCGGTGCAATGCGGGTATTGGCCAGCAGGCCAAAACCGGTGTTGATGCCGTAGGCAGTACGGCCTTCGGACAGTACGCGTGCCACAGTGGCGGCGGAAGCGTCGATGCCGGTGTGGCAGGACGGGTCCAGTTGCAGCTTGAGGCCGGTTTCACGTGAAACGCGGCGCAGGTCGGCCAGTGTCAGTTGGCCCGGTACGATATTGAGAATGCTCATGGTTTCAGTCTCTATTGATTGTCAGCTGGCCTCACGCCCTCAGGCTGGACCAGATATGTTCTTGTTGTCGCGCCTGCCCTGCCTGAACCGGCAGGGCCATGACGCTGATGACGTGACTTCTGCACAAAGAATGCCCGCGGCAAGCTAAGGCCGGATCGGGCATGCTCTACCCGGCTTACTTGAGCATCGGCAGGTCCAGGCCCTGCTCACGCGCGCAGTTCTTGGCAATGTCGTAACCGGCATCGGCATGACGCATCACGCCGGTGCCCGGGTCGTTACGCAGTACACGGCCCACGCGCTTGGCGGCTTCGTCGGTGCCATCGCACACAATCACCACGCCGGAATGCTGCGAGAAGCCCATGCCCACGCCACCACCGTGGTGCAAGGACACCCAGGTAGCGCCACCGGCAGTATTCAGCAGGGCGTTGAGCAGCGGCCAGTCGGACACCGCGTCCGAACCATCCAGCATGGCTTCGGTTTCGCGGTTGGGCGAGGCCACCGAGCCGGAGTCCAGATGGTCGCGGCCAATCACGATCGGGGCCTTGAGTTCGCCATTCTTCACCATTTCGTTGAAGGCTGCACCCAGACGGGCGCGGTCTTTCAGGCCCACCCAGCAGATACGTGCCGGCAAACCCTGGAAGCTGATGCGCTCGCGTGCCATGTCCAGCCAGTTGTGCAGGTGCGGATCGTCCGGAATCAGTTCCTTCACCTTGGCATCGGTCTTGTAGATGTCTTCCGGGTCGCCGGACAGTGCCACCCAGCGGAAGGGGCCGATGCCTTCGCAGAACAGCGGGCGTACATAGGCCGGGACAAAGCCGGGGAAGTCGAAGGCATTCTGCACGCCCTCTTCCAGCGCCATCTGGCGGATGTTGTTACCGTAGTCCAGAGTAGCGGCACCGCGCTGTTGCAGGGTCAGCATGGCGCGCACTTGCACGGCCATGGACTTCTTGGCGGCGGCAGTGATTTCAGCGGCGTCGGTCTTTTGCTTGGCGCGCCATTGTTCTACCGTCCAGCCTTGCGGCAGATAGCCGTGCACCGGGTCGTGCGCGGAGGTCTGGTCGGTTACCACATCCGGGGTGATGCCACGGTTTACCAGCTCGGTGAACACATCGGCGGCATTGCCCAGCAGGCCGACAGACACCGCCTTGCCGCTTTGCTTGGCGTCTTCAATGATGGCCAGCGCCTCGTCAAGCGATGTAGCCTTGCGGTCCACGTAACGGGTTTTCAGGCGGAAGTCGATGCGGGTTTCATCACATTCCACGGCGATCATGCTGAAACCGGCCATGGTAGCGGCCAGCGGCTGTGCACCACCCATGCCACCCAGACCACCAGTCAGGATCCAGCGGCCTTGCGGCTTGCCGTCGAAGTGCTGGTTGGCCACGGCAAAGAAGGTTTCGTAAGTGCCTTGCACGATGCCTTGCGAGCCGATGTAAATCCAGGAACCGGCGGTCATCTGGCCGTACATCATCAGGCCCTTCTTATCCAGCTCGTTGAAGTGTTCCCAGTTGGCCCAGTGCGGTACCAGGTTGGAGTTGGCAATCAGCACGCGCGGCGCGTCGGCGTGGGTGTTGAACACGCCCACCGGCTTGCCGGACTGGATCATCAGGGTCTGGTCGTCTTCCAGACGCTTGAGCACGTCCAGGATGGTGTCGAAACATTCCCAGTTGCGGGCGGCACGGCCAATGCCGCCGTATACCACCAGGCTTTGCGGATGCTCGGCCACTTCCGGGTCCAGATTGTTCTGGATCATGCGGTAGACGGCTTCGGTCAGCCAGCTTTTGCAGGAAAGTTCGGTGCCACGCGGGGCGCGGATCACACGGGTCGGGTCGAAGCGGCTGTCTTGTTGTGCTGCGCTCATTGCTGTCTCCTTGGTACTGCCATGTTGTCGGGCAACTGCCCTGAATTCATTACCTGGAACTGCTAGCAAAACCCCCGCTCCAGCGTTGCGCCGCCTTGGCCCGGGTTTTCTACGCGGTTTTGTCAGCGGTTCCTGGCCAGATGACGGGTGATACTCCACGCCAGCCGGGCCGCCGTCTTCGCGCCGTGGCTGTCGATATCGAATTGCGGGTTCAGCTCCACCAGATCAGCCCCGGCCAGCTTGCCGCTGGCGGCAATGGCGGTGACCAGCGCCTCCACCACCGGTAGCTCCACCCCCATGGCGGCGGGGGCGGATACGGCAGGCATCACGCTGGCGGGCAGCACATCCAGATCGATGGTGAGATAGACCATGTCCACCTGGTCGATGAAGTCCTGCACCGTACGCTGCGCATTGGCGAGGCCCGCCTGGTGCAGTGCGCTGTCCAGCAGCCACTGCACGCCCAGCTGACCGGCACGGGCAAACAGCGCCTGGGTGTTGGATGGCTCGGCCACGCCCAGACACAGGTAATGGAAGGGACGGCCAGCGCTGGCGCAGTCGGCGGCAATCTGCGCAAACGGCGTGCCGGAGGTGGCCTCGGCGGCTTCACGGATGTCGAAGTGGGCGTCGAAATTGATGATGCCGATTACCTGGTCCGGGTGCGCTGCGGCCAGGCCGCGCCAGGTGCCATAGGCGGTTTCATGGCCACCACCCAGCACCAGCGGGAAATGTCCGGCACGCGCCAGTTGCTCCACCACCACAGCCAGCCGCAGGTGGGCGGCATCCAGATCTCCATCGTCACAGGCCACATCGCCCATATCGCACAGCGGATAGGCCTGATGCCAGGCCAGATTGGCCAATGCCTTGCGGATGACCGCCGGAGCGGCAGCAGCACCGACACGGCCCTGATTGCGCCGCACACCTTCATCGCAGGCAAAACCGGCAATGCAGATGCCTGCTGGCAAGTCGGGGGCAAACGGCGTGGCCAGCTGATGCCAGCGGCGCGCCAGTTCGCCTTCACCGGCGTCCACGCGGCCGGTCCACAGCTTCATGTCTGGAGTCATTGTGTTGTTTCCTTGCCCGGACGCTGGCCACGGAATACCCGTTCGGCCAGCGGGTTGACGCCGAGTCCGTAGACGATTTCGGCAGGGTGTTCGATATCCCACAGCAGCAGGTCGGCGACATGATCCGGCGCCAGCTTGCCATGGCTGTGGCCACGGCCCAGTGCCTGGGCGGCATGGCGGGTAGTACCGGCCAGCGCTTCTTCCGGCGACAGGCCGAACAGCACGCAGGCCTGGTTCATCGCCAGCCGGATGGAGGCAAACGGGCTGGTACCGGGGTTGAGGTCGGTAGACACCGCCATCGGCACACCGGCCGCACGCAGCAGTTCGACTGGCGGCTTTTGGGTTTCACGCAAAAAGTAGAAGGCTCCCGGCAGCAACACCGCTACCGTGCCGGCCGCACGCATGGCCTCCACACCGGCAGCGTCCAGGTATTCGATATGGTCGGCCGACAGGCCGCCAAATTCGGCCACCAGCGCGGCACCCTGTAGATTGGACAGCTGCTCGACATGGCCCTTCACCCGCAGGCCGTGCTGCTGCGCGGCCTCGAACACGCGGCGTGTTTGCGCCGGGGAAAAGCCCACGCTTTCGCAGAACACATCCACCGCTTCGGCCAGTTGCTGTTCCGCCACGGCCGGCAGGATGTCGCGGATGACATGCTCGATATAGCCATCGGCATCGCCGGCAAATTCCGGCGGCAAGGCATGGGCGGACAGCAAGGTGGGGGCAATCTCCACCGGCTGGCTGTCTGCCAGTTGGCGCGCCACGCGCAGTTGCTTGATTTCATCGTCCAGGTTCAGGCCATAGCCGGACTTGGATTCCAGCGTGGTGACGCCCTCGGCCATCAGCGCCTGCAAGCGCGGCAGGCTGGCAGCGGTCAGTTGCGCCTGGCTCAGTGCACGGGTGGCGCGCACGGTGGAGACAATGCCACCGCCCTGGGCGGCAATCTGCTGATACGGCACGCCCAGCAAACGCTGTTCCCATTCCGCCGCCCGGTTGCCGCCGTACACCAGATGGGTGTGGCAGTCGATAAAGCCGGGGGTGATCCAGCGGCCTGCCACGTCCACCACCTCGCCATCAAAGCTGGCCGGGTTCAGCTGGCCTTGCGGCAGGATGGCGGCAATACGGCCTTGCTCCACCACCATCGCGTGATCGTGCAGCGCGCCGTAGGGCGTGGCGTGCTGTGTATCCATGGTGGCCAGCCGGGCATTGAGCCACAGGCTGCGGGTGTGGTTGATAGGCTTGCTCATGTCTGCTCCTGATTTGTATATACAAATAAACCCTGCATTGATGCTTGTCAACCACAACTCAACATTGAATACAATATGTATTTACACAAAACTCTTTATTTATCAATTATTTGGTTAAATAAAAAAGGGAGCCAACGGCTCCCTTTGTGCATCAAAAATCCAACAGTATTTGTATAGTCAATTGCCTGACTACGCCTTTCAGCTATCCACCCAGTTCACCCAGCCGTACTGCCAGGTCAGCAAGACGATGATGCCGAACACGATGCGGTACCAGGCAAACACCATGAAGCTGTGGCTGGAAATGAAGCGCAGCAGCCAGCGCACGCAGAAGAAGGCCGAGACAAAGGAAAACAGCAGGCCCACCGCCCAGATGCCCAGATCGTCCGCCGCCAGCAGCGCGCGGTCTTTATACAGCGAATACAGCGAGGCAATGATCAGCGTGGGAATGGCCAGGAAGAAGGAAAACTCAGTGGCCGCCTTGCGCGACAGGCCAAACAGCATGCCGCCAATGATGGTGGCACCGGAACGCGAGGTGCCAGGCACCAGCGCAAAGGCCTGGGCGCAGCCCACCTTGAGCGCATCCAGCGGCGTCATTTCTTCCACCGTTTGCACGCGAATAGTGTGCTGGCGGCGCTCGGCCCACATGATGACCAGCGCACCGATGATGAACATGCTGGCCACCACCGGGGCGTTGAACAAGTGGGCCTTGATGGCCTTGCTGAACAGAAAGCCCAGCGCCGCTGCCGGGCAGAAGGCAATGGCCAGGTTGAGGATGAAGCGTCTTGCCGCCGCATCATGACGTGCACCACCGACCACGGCGGCGATGCGCGCGCGGTATTCCCAGATCACCGCCAGGATGGCACCGGACTGGATGACGATTTCAAACAGCTTGCCGCGTTCGTCATTGAACTTGAGCAATTCCCCGGCCAGGATCAGGTGGCCGGTAGAGGAGATGGGCAAAAATTCGGTCAGCCCTTCGACAATGCCGAGAATGGCTGCCTTGAGCAAAAGCAGTGTGTCCATGATGTGATTGATTAAGTAGGCGGGTTAACAGGAAAAAGCAGAAAAATAAACCGCTAGCATAGCC
>NZ_JAELUD010000108.1:0-9612 GCF_016429185.1 Aquitalea sp. ASV11 | reverse complement strand
AGGCTGGAACCAGCGTCAGTTTCAGTAACAGCATGCGGTGAGGTAGGCTGGGTAATCTGATAGCATAACATGCTGCCTGCATGGTCAGGCGCTCAGCAGCTGTCGCTTGTCCGCCTTGTGTGTATGCTGGGCATTCCCCATCAAGCACAAGGAAAGCGCATGCTGTCACCTGCCGAATCCGGAGTGGAAGAACTGGTGCTCAATCTGGTGCTATGGCTGAAACTGGCGGTGGAAGCCAGCGGTGCCGTGGTGATCGGCATTGGCGTACTGGTGGCGGGAGTGCGCTACTTGCAACGCTGCTTTGAGCCGGGCATGGCGCAATACAACGCAGTACGGCTCAGCTTTGCCCGCTTTCTGGCACTGGCGCTGGAATTGCAACTGGCAGCCGACATCCTCTCTACCGCCGTGGCGCCAAGCTGGGACCAGATCGGCAAGCTGGCCGCCATTGCCGTGCTGCGTACCGCGCTCAACTTTTTCCTGGGCAAGGAAATCCGCGATACCGAGCACGAGGGTGAAGGACGGCGGACGGATCAGTCCTGAGCAGTCACGTGAGGCTGGCGGCGGTACAGATAGCCCGGGTAAACGCGGATGCAGCCACTATCGTCTTCTACCTTGCCGTATTCACCCACCAGCTCCCAACGGGCACCATCAGCCTGCAAAACGCGGTAAACCGGGCTGCCGGCCTGGTAAAACATCAGGTCGTTGCCGTGGAAATGGTCCAGCGGCAATAGCGGGTGCTGGCTGGGCAGCACCAGCAACATGGCGGCCGTACGTTCATCCATGTCCGCCAGTTGCTCACGGTCGGCCACTACCATGCCGCAGAATGCCAGCAGGAAGGCAATGGGAAGCATCAGCCAATGGCCGCTGGCCAGGCCAAACAGAGTCAGTACCGATGCGCCGGTAAAAAAGAAGCTGCTGTGTGTTTTCATGATGTGTGCTTTGCCGGGGGTAGCCCGTAAAACGACGAACGCCGCCTGTGATGGCGGCGGCGTATGGTTCGGAAACGATGTGGCCCGTCGCAAGAGCCGTCAGGCTGTTTAGCTGTTTAGCTGTTTACGGTTTAGCCTGATTTCCGAATTATATGGCGGCTTTTCTGAACCTGATTAATAAAATCAGGCCATTGCCAATGCTGATGGCGTAGCGCCTCTGCTTGCATGGTTTGGCTGCCATGGCCAAAAAAGCAACGCCACCCGAAGGTGGCGTCAGGCTGCTGACAAAACAATGTGTTGCGCTGGCGCAGGACCCGGCAAAGCCGGGCCTTCCGGCTAACTAATCGATTCCGCAGCCTTCCCTTCTACTCCCTATTCCCCGCCCTTACCCTGCCAATTGAAAAGGTAAGCCTCGATTTCCTTTCGGAAAGCGAGAAGATATTGTCAAAAAATAACGCCACCCGGAGGTGGCGTTATCTGGTGCAATCCGCTGGCGGGGCTTTATTCTTCCGCTGGCTTGGCTTCCGGCGGGGCAATCACCTCGCTGTAGCCGCATTCCTTCTGCGGGCAGACTTTCTCGGTACCTCGACGCTTGGTGGTCTTGATGGTGAGAATCGGCCAGTTGCACTTCGGGCAGGGCTCTGCCACCGGCGGGTTCCAGGTGGCGTACTTGCACTTGGGATAGGTGTTGCAGCTGTAGAACAGCTTGCCGTAGCGGCTCTTGCGCTCGATCAGGTGACCGGATTTGCACTCCGGGCATTCCACGCCGGTATCACGCGGCTTTTCCAGCGGTTCGATGTGCTTGCACTTGGGGTAGTTGGCGCAGCCGATGAACTTGCCGTAACGACCCTTCTTGATGTGCAGCTCGCCACCGCAGTCCGGGCAGACCCGGCCTTCGATCACCGTCGGTGCTTCGGCTTCTTCTGCCGCCTGCTCTGCGGTTTCACCGATATTGCGGGTGTAGTCGCAGTCCGGATAACCGGTACAGGCAATGAAGCGGCCACGCTTGCCAAACTTGATCGACAGGGGCTTGCTGCATTTCGGGCAGGCTTCGTCCAGGCTCTCGGTGGTGACTTCGGCGCGGGAGATGCTTTCCTTTTCGGCAATCTGCTTGGAGAAGCCTTTCCAGAAGCTGTCCATCACCGGCACCCACTCGCGCTGGCCGCTGGCGATATCGTCCAGCTGGTTTTCCAGCTTGGCGGTGAAGTTGTAGTCCACGTACTGGCTGAAGTGCTCAGTCAGGAACTTGTTGACGATGTCGCCGGTATCGGTGGGCAAGAAGCGTTTCTTGTCCAGGATCACGTACTCACGGTCTTTCAGCGTGGAAATGATGCTGGCGTAGGTGGACGGACGGCCGATGCCGAATTCTTCCAGTGCCTTCACCAGACTGGCTTCGGAGAAGCGCGGCGGCGGCTGGGTGAAGTGCTGTTCACCGTACAGCTTGTCCACCGGCAGGCTGTCGCCTTCTTCCAGCAGCGGCAGCTTGGCGTTGTCCTCGTCCTCGGCATCGTCCACGTCTTCTTCGTACACGGCCAGGAAGCCGGCAAAGGTCTGTACCTGACCGCTGGCGCGGAAGATGCCTTCACCCACGGTGATGTCCACGCTGGTGGTGTCAAACTTGGCCGGAGCCATCTGGCAGGCCAGGGTACGCTTCCACACCATGTCGTACAGCTTGAACTGGTCGGTGGTGAGGAAGGGCTTGACCGATTCCGGCGTGCGCAGGATGGACGTCGGGCGGATGGCCTCGTGCGCTTCCTGTGCATTCTTGGATTTGTTTTTGTAGGCAACCGGGTTTTTCGGCAGGAAGTCGTTGTTGAAGGTGTCGCCGATATAGGCGCGGATTTCTTCAACGGCTTCGTTGGCCAGTGCCACCGAGTCGGTACGCATATAGGTGATCAGACCGACCGTGCCCTGGCCGATGTCGATACCTTCATACAGCTGCTGCGCGGTACGCATGGTGCGGTCGGTGGTCATGCCCAGCTTGCGCACGGCTTCCTGTTGCAGCGTGGAAGTGGTGAAGGGCGCGGCCGGGCTGCGCGACTTCTTTTTCTTCTCGATGCTGGTGACAGTGGCCGGCTGGTCTTGCAAACGGGCCAGAATGTCGGCGTGTTCGGCATCGCCGGGAATGTCGAACTGGTCCAGCTTTTTGCCGGCAAGCTGGGTCAGCTTGGCGGAAAACTTGGTACGGCCCTTATGGCTGTCCAGATGCACCGACCAGTATTCCTGCTGCACAAAGGCCTTGATCTCGTTCTCGCGTTCGCAGATCAGGCGCAGCGCCGGGCTTTGCACCCGTCCTGCCGACAGGCCGCGACGGATTTTCTTCCACAGCAGCGGCGACAGGTTGAAACCCACCAAATAGTCCAGCGCCCGGCGTGCCTGCTGGGCATCCACCAGGTCCTGCGCCACTTCGCGCGGGTTGCCGATGGCTTCCAGCACCGCATTCTTGGTGATTTCGTGGAACACCACGCGCTGGGCGGTCTTGTCCTTCAGCAGCTTCTTGCTGTTGAGGATTTGCACCAGATGCCAGGAAATGGCTTCGCCTTCGCGGTCCGGGTCAGTTGCCAGGTAGACATGGTCGACTTCGGCCACGGCCTTGACGATGGCATCAACGTGTTTGCTGTTGCGGGCGATCAGCTGGTATTTCATGGCGAAGCCCTTTTCAGGGTCTACCGCACCGTTTTTCGGTACCAGATCGCGCACGTGACCGTAGGAGGCCAGGACTTCAAAGTCCGGTCCCAGGTATTTCTTCAGCGTTTTTGCCTTGGATGGCGACTCAACGATCAAGAGGCTGGAGGGCATGTTTTCGTTTCAGTGTGTACCGGAAACATCCGGTTGATAGCGGTTCTATCTATCAAATAAAGCAAGAGCGCAAATAAAACAAGAGCGCAATTGGCGCTCTTGTAAAAATTCCCTGCCGTAACTGTCAGGCGAGGCGGGATGGTAAGCCCGTAGCGCCAGCGCTGACAAGTCATTGCATGGTGGGTTCGCCATGAATGGCATCCAGCAGTTCTTCCCCCAACAGGATGGGCAGTTCCGCTTTTTGTGCCCACAGCACCATCAGTGCCACCAGCTTGGCCGAGCCGACATTGATATCGTCATCGGGTAGTTCGCACAGCCGGTCTATCACCATTTCCCGCTGCGATGGCGACAGCGCGCCGTGATCTTCCAGAAACTGGATCAGGCCGCGCACATCGGTGGGCAGGCGTTCCAGTTCGGCATCGGCGTAAATGCGCATGCCAACCGCGTCATCCGCGCTGGCATACAGGCCGTCAACCATATTGGCGACATTGTCCAGCCAGTCGAGTGCATCGTTGATTTCTTCGTCTTCGAAGCCGGCGGCTTCCAGCTGGCGCATCAGCGAGCCGCGGTCGCCAAAGGCATCCGGATCACGATACTGCTCGAACAAATAAGTGAGAACGTCAAACATCAGGTCTTCTTCAAATGAACTGCTACAGGGGCTGGTCCGGATCAGACCAGTCGCTGAACCCGTCCGCCGGGCAGGCTGGTCAGCTTGCCGGCAAGTTCCAGCTCCAGCAGCATCGCGTAAACCTCTCCCTGCGTCAACCCGAGTTGTGTTGCCAGCGCCTCGCTGCTCACCGGATCAAAGCCCATGATCGCCAGAATCGGGTCGTCCACCGGCTGATTTTCCCCTGCTGTTGCTGCCGGCGTGATCGGGGGCGAAGCCACCCGGCCGATTTCATCCAGCACGTCATCCACGGTTTCGATCAGGCGGGCACCATCACGCAGCAAGCGGTGACAGCCGCGCGCTTGCGGGTTGTGAATCGAACCGGGAACCGCCATGACCTCGCGCCCGCTTTCTGCAGCCAGCCGGGCGGTAATCAGCGAGCCGGAATTGATATTGGCTTCCACTACCAGACAGCCGCGGGACAAGCCTGCGATGATGCGGTTGCGGCGCGGGAAATGGCCGGCAACCGGACCGGCACCCAGTGGGAACTCTGACAAAATCAGGCCTGAGCGGCCGATCTGGTGGGCAAGCTCGCGGTTGCTGGCCGGATACACCCGGTCAATCCCGGTGCCGATCACGGCAATGGTGGAGCCTGATTCCTGCAAGGCACCACGGTGTGCGGCGGCATCAATGCCACTGGCTAGGCCACTGACGATGGTGTAACCGTGGGCGGACAGCTGGCGGGCAAAGTCCTCGGCGATCTGCTTGCCCGGCGGGGTGGCACTGCGGCTGCCCACCATGGCCAGCATCGGGCGTTGCAACAAGGCGCGCTGTCCGCGGGCAAACAGCAGTGGAGGCGGGGCCGCGGTTTCTGCCAGTACTTGCGGGTAATCGTCATCCAGCAGGCTCAGCAGGCTGCAATTCTCTTGTTCGGCCCAGGCGAGGGCCGCCTTGGCGTCTGCCTCGGCACGCCTCTCGCGCAGCGCCTGTGCGATGTCCTGCCCGATCAGCGGTGCGGTTTGTGCGGTGCTGGCCGCCAGCACATGGCTGGCGGAGCCAAAGGCGGCAATCAGCTTGAGAAAACCGGCCGGGCCTATGCCCGGTGTCAGGGCCAGCAGCAGCCAGTCTTCGTTCTGCTGGCTCATTCGCTTTCCGGCGAGTTGACCACATCCCCCACGCTGGCCGCGTCGGTGCTGTCCAGCACCAGGCCATAGGAAACCTTGTCAAATACGCGGTAGATGAAGATCTTGCCAATGCTCTGGCCCGGCAGGGTGACTTCTTTTTTCTCTCCATCCGCCATGATCAGGGTAACCGGCTTGGCGTTCTTGACGATGTTGAACACATCGCCCGGCTCCACCTGCTCGCGCTGGCCACGGTTGATCACTACGTTGGAGTACTGGGCCGCGCCGTCCACACCGTCATAAACAGAGATGATCTGCCCCTGGATATTGGCATCCGGGCTATGCGGCACATAGCTGACAAACTGGTCCCTGGGGGCCTTGATCAGGCGGTCGCCTACCAGAATCTCGCTGTTCACCTTGGTCAGGTGCATGGTCTGGATTTCTTCGCCCAGCTTGTCCACCACGGCATCACCGCCATACATCACCTCGTAGCCGAGGTTTTCCTTGGTGACCGGATCAATCAGTGGCTTGCTGGCACGGTACACCTGCCAGGTGCCGGTGCTGGCAACGCCATTGGCAAAAATGCGATCGCCAGAACCAAAAGCCAGACGTTCTCCCGGACCGGCCACCAGGCGCGGCGAGCTCAGGAATTCTTCTTCGTTCACCACCAGCGGACGGTAGAGGAAAGGCTCGATGGCCTTGGCCGGAATGCTGGCGATGGCCTTGTCGATGTCGGACATGCGGACCTGCGGCGACAGGCGTACATCGCCCTGACGGCCTTTTTCCAGCGTCAGGCGCGGTTGGCCGTTGACATAGGTCAGCACCAGTACGTCGCCCGGGTAGATCCAGTGCGGGTTCTTGATTTCGCTCTTGTTCATCTGCCACAGGCGGGGCCATTTCCATGGGCTCTTGAGATAACGGCCGGAAATACCCCACAGCGTGTCACCCTTCACCACGGTATAACGCGCCGGTGCGCCGGGCTTGATGGTCAGGGTATCGGAAAAAGCCGGGAGAGCCAGTCCCAGAGCCAAAGCAAGCGATATAATACTTTTACGCATGAAAAGTGCCCCAATATTGAGTGTAATGAGCGCCCGCGAGCGCTCCTTTGACAAACGAGCATGCGTCAGACATGTCTATTATCGATGTGCTGATGGCATTAAGACAACTTGGAGCAATAAAACCGATGGCGCTGCTGAACATTTTGCATTATCCGGATGCGCGTCTGCATACCGTGGCCACGCCGGTCGAGACCTTTGACGCTGCCTTGCAGACCCAGATCGACAACATGTTTGAAACCATGTACGAGGCCAAGGGTATCGGCCTGGCTGCCACCCAGGTGGACTATCACAAGCGGCTGGTGGTAATGGATATTTCCGAGGACCACAACGAACGCCGTGTCTTCATCAACCCGGTCATCATCGAAAAAGAAGGTGAAACCGTATACGAAGAAGGCTGCCTGTCGGTGCCGGGCATCTACGACAAGGTTACCCGGGCCGAGCGGGTCAAGGTGCGTGCACAGGATGCCACCGGTGCCCAGTATGAACTGGAAGCCGACGGCTTGCTGGCCATTTGCATTCAGCATGAAATTGATCATCTGGATGGCAAGGTGTTTGTCGAATACCTGTCCGAACTCAAGCAAGGCCGGATTCGCACCAAGCTGAAAAAGCGCGAAAAACAGAATATGTGATGAATGAATCTGTCCGGTACTGGTCGGACGGGGGATGTTGATAAAGACAGGCGCGTCCTGTCTTGCTGATTGCGGGTTGACGATGAAACTGATTTTTGCCGGTACGCCGGAATTTGCCGCGGCCGCGCTGCGCGCCTTGCTGGCCGCCGGTCATGAAATTGCCCTGGTGCTGACCCAGCCGGATCGTCCGGCCGGGCGTGGCATGAAGCTCAAGCCCAGTCCGGTGAAGGAAGTGGCGCTGGAGCACGGCTTGCGGGTGGAGCAGCCCTTGTCGCTCAAGACCGACGAAGCCCAGACCATGCTGCGCGAGATCGGTGCCGAACTGATGGTGGTGGCGGCCTACGGCCTGCTGCTGCCCAAGGCGGTGCTGGACATTCCGCCGCGTGGTTGCCTGAACATCCATGCGTCCTTGCTGCCGCGCTGGCGCGGTGCCGCTCCCATTCAGCGCGCCATTCTGGCCGGCGATAGTGAAACCGGCATCACCATCATGCAGATGGATGTGGGGCTGGATACCGGAGCCATGTTGTCGGTACATCCGCTGGTCATTACCCAGGACGATACCGCGGCCAGCCTGCATGACAAGCTGGCTGTGTGCGGTGCCGAAGCCATTGTCAGCACCCTGGCGACACTGGATGGCCTGAATGCGCAGCCGCAGCCGGAACAAGGCGTCACCTACGCGCACAAGCTGACCAAGGCCGAGGCCGAGGTGAACTGGCAACTGCCGGCCAGCGACATTGCCCGTGCCATCCGTGCCTACAACCCGGCGCCGGGCGCCTTTACCCAGCTGGCTGGCGAGCCGCTCAAGCT
Source organism: Aquitalea sp. ASV11 (assembly GCF_016429185.1). Taxonomy (NCBI): domain Bacteria; kingdom Pseudomonadati; phylum Pseudomonadota; class Betaproteobacteria; order Neisseriales; family Chromobacteriaceae; genus Aquitalea; species Aquitalea sp. ASV11. The sequence goes on along the minus strand of NZ_JAELUD010000108.1, from coordinate 1,662 downwards.
GTGGCAGGCCCATGCCATTGCCGGTCAGGCCGAACCTGGCCTGGTGGTGCGCGCGGATGCCGATGGCGTGGTGGTGGGCAGTGGCGAGGGGCTGGTGGTGCTGACGCAATTGCAAGCAGCAGGGGGCAAGCGACTGGGCGCACGCGACTTTGCCGCAGGCCGCGCCACGCTGACGGGAACCCGTCTGGGACAGTAAGGGTCTTTCACCGGTCACAGCAAAAGGAGGGTAAATGAACAATATGTTCAAGACGGCCATGCTGATGGCCGCGTTTGTCGCTTTTCTCGGTGTGATCGGCGCCCTCATCGGGGGCCGGAACGGCTTGATGCTGGCATTGTTGTTTGCCGGCGGGATGAATCTGTTTGCCTACTGGAATTCAGACCAAATGGTGTTGCGTATGTACAACGCCCAGGAGGTGGATGCCCGGTCGGCACCCGAGTTTTACGGCATGGTGGCCGAGCTGGCACAGCGTGCCGGCCTGCCCATGCCACGGGTTTATGTCATCCACGAAGAGCAACCCAATGCCTTTGCCACCGGGCGAGACCCGGAACACGCTGCCGTCGCAGCCACCACGGGCATCATGCGCATGCTGGACTATCGCGAGCTGCGTGGGGTGATGGCGCATGAGCTGGCGCATGTGCGGCATCGTGACACCCTGATTTCCACCATCAGCGCCACCATGGCCGGTGCGGTGTCGGCGCTGGCCAACTTTGCCATGTTCTTTGGCGGACGGGACGAAAACGGTCGACCGGTCAATCCGCTGGCCGGCATCTTGCTGGCCATCCTGGCGCCGCTGGCGGCCAGCCTGATCCAGATGGCCATTTCCCGCGCCCGCGAATTCGAGGCAGACCGCGGCGGAGCCGAAATTTCCGGCGATCCGCTCGCGTTGGCGGGTGCATTGCAGAAAATCGAGTACTACGCTCAAGGTATTGCCATGCCCACTGCGCAGGCCCATCCGGAAACCGCCCAGATGATGATCATCAACCCGCTGGCCGGCCTGGATGTGGGCGAGCTGTTCCGTACCCACCCGCATACCGAGGAGCGCATTGCCCGCTTGCACGCTATGGCGCGCGGCGTGGGCTGAACGTATCATGCGCATCTGAACGAACACACGGGCCGGTACCGCCAGACGGATACCGGCCGTTTTCATACGGCGAGAGCACAGTCCTCGCCGTTTGCCATTTCAAGGTTTTGACATGCATCGCATACAGCAACTGGCCGCCGAAGTGCTGTGCCAGGTGGAATCCGGCCGTACCCTGACCGAGGCGCTGGCCCAGGCCCAGCGCCAGGGCGCCGACCTGACTGCGCAAGAGCGCGCGGCCTTGCAGGACATTTGCTACGGCAGCCTGCGTCAACTGGCACGCCTGCGCTTCTGGTTGCGCCGACTGGTACCCAAGGCCTTGCCGGATGCCCAGCTGGAGCGGGTATTGCAGGTGGCTTTCTATCAGCTGGTATATACCCGGGCAGCCGATTACGCCGTCGTCAACGAGGCAGTGAAGCTGGCAGAGCGGCTGGCCCGCGGCAAGTTCAAGGCACTGGTCAATGGCGTGCTGCGCAACTTCTTGCGCCAGCGCGAGGAAATGCTGCGCCTGGCGCAGAAAGATCTGGAAGCTGCCACCAATCACCCGCGCTGGTGGGTGAAAGCCATCCAGCAGGCCTATCCG
>NZ_JAELUD010000107.1:0-9724 GCF_016429185.1 Aquitalea sp. ASV11 | reverse complement strand
CCAGGCCGATGAAGGCGATGATGAACAGCACCAGCATGAACTTGAACTTGGGACCGCGATAACGGATGGACTTGATCGGGGAACGATCCAGCCACGGCAGGAAGGCAATCACCACCACGGCAGCACCCATGCCGATCACACCCCACACCTGGGTACCCAGGAAGGACGGAATGGCACGCAAGATGGCGTAGAACGGGGTGAAGTACCATACCGGCGCAATGTGCGGCGGGGTCTTCAGCGGGTCAGCCTGGTCGAAGTTCGGGTGCTCCAGGAAGTAGCCACCCATTTCCGGCAGGAAGAACACGATGATGGAGAACACGATCAGGAACACGGCCACACCGAAGATATCCTTCACGGTGTAGTAGGGATGGAAAGGAATACCATCCAGCGGGATGCCCTTTTCGTCCTTCAGTTTCTTGATTTCCACGCCATCCGGGTTGTTGGAGCCCACTTCATGCAGCGCGATCAGGTGAGCCACCACCAGGGCCAGCAGTACCAGCGGCACGGCAATCACGTGCAGGGCGAAGAAGCGGTTCAGCGTGGCATCCGACACCACGAAGTCACCACGGATCCACACCGACAGGTCCGGGCCGATGACCGGGATGGAACCGAACAGGTTCACGATCACCTGCGCACCCCAGAAGGACATCTGGCCCCAGGGCAGCAGATAGCCCATGAAGGCTTCAGCCATCAGGCACAGGAAGATCAGGCAACCAAACACCCATACCAGTTCGCGCGGCTGCTTGTACGAGCCGTAGATCAGGCCACGGAACATGTGCAGGTAAACCACCACGAAGAACATGGAAGCACCGGTGGAGTGCATGTAGCGGATGATCCAGCCACCTGCCACATCACGCATGATGTATTCCACCGAGGCAAACGCCACCGGGATGCCGGCTGCGTTCAGGTTGCCATCCGGCTTGTAGTTCATGGTGAGGAAGATGCCGGTCACGATCTGGATAACCAGAACCAGCATGGCCAGCGAGCCGAAGAAGTACCAGAAGTTGAAGTTCTTCGGTGCGTAATACTCGGTAACGTGCTCTTTCAGCATCGACGACAGCGGGAAGCGGTCGTCAATCCAGTTCAGCAGCTTTTGTCCTTTGCTCATTTTTCCCCCTCAGCTTATTTGTCGTCGCCAATCAGCAGGCGGGTATCGGACAGATACTTATGCGGCGGAATTTCCAGGTTCTTCGGCGCCGGCACACCCTTGAACACGCGGGCAGCCAGGTCGAACTTGGAACCGTGGCACGGGCAGTAGAAACCACCCAGCCATTCCGGACCCAGATCGGCAGGTGCCAGATCAGGACGGAAAGTCGGCGAACAGCCCAGATGGGTACAGATGCCCACGGCAACCAGCAGTTCCGGCTTGATGGAACGGCCTTCGTTCTGGCAGTACTTGGGTTGTTGCTCTACTTCGGACTTGGGGTCCACCAGCTTGGGGTCGTTCTTCGGCAGATCGGCAATCTGCTGTTTGGTACGGGACAACAGCCATACCGGCTTGCCGCGCCATTCAACGTTGATCTTCTGGCCCGGCTCCAGCTTGCTGATATCCACCTCAACCGGTGCGCCAGCAGCTTTTGCCCGTTCAGACGGGAAGAAACTCATCAGAAACGGCGTTGCCACCCCGGCAACCGCCACACCCCCAACAGCGCTGGTTGCTACCGTCAGAAACCGACGGCGCCCCGTATCGACTTGTTGTTCACTCATTACAGTCATCCTCAAACGTGGAAACCGAGCTTAAACTTCAAACCAGACGATTTTACCTGATTAGCAGTAGGGACATGAAGCGCCTATGCAAATAAATTGACCTATGTCGGCCGGATTTGTCTAAACCGGATTGAAAAGATCGACAAATTCCACATTTATGCCGTGTAAATGAGAAATTTTCTCACCCAGCGCCTGCACTCCGTAACGTTCGGTGGCATGGTGTCCGGCGGCAATGAATGCCACACCGTATTCGTTGGCCAGATGAAAACACTGCTCCGAGACCTCTCCAGTAACAAAGGCATCCACGCCCAGGCGGATCGCTTCCTCGAAAAAGCCTTGTGCCCCGCCGGTACACCAGGCAACCTTGCTTACTCTTTGATTTTCATCACCCAACAGCTGGGCAGGGCGCCCCAGCAGCATGCCGATATGATCGGCAAAAGCCCGTGCACTACCTGCCTTGGGCCAGCTGCCATGCCACAGCAATTCCTGCTCACCGCTCTGGCCCGCCACATCCAGCCCCAGCACGGCAGCCAGCCTGGCATTGTTGCCAAGCTCGTGATGTGCATCCAGCGGCAGGTGGTAAGCCAGCAGGCTGATGTCATGTTGCAGCAATTTGGCCACACGCTGCCGCTTCATGCCCACCAGTCGTGCATCCTCGCCCTTCCAGAAGTAACCATGGTGCACCAGGATGGCATCCGCCTGGCGCGCAATGGCAGCATCAATCAGCGCCTGCGAAGCAGTCACGCCGCAGACGATACGCGCTACTTCGGCCCGGCCCTCCACTTGCAGGCCATTGGGTGCATAGTCCTTGTACCGCCATGGCTCCAGCCATTGATCGATGCTGTTCAACAATTGCATTAATTGCATGGGACACCCTTAGCTGATTCTGAATGCGCTTATTGTGCCAGAGATAACACGTGATACCGGTTTGCGATCCAAAAACAAAAACCCCGCACAAATGCGGGGTTTTCAGGTTCAGCGAGAGGCTAAAGCAGCTTACATCATGCCGCCCATGCCGCCCATGCCACCCATGTCCGGCATGCCGCCAGCAGCCGGCTTGTCTTCCGGCAGTTCTGCGATCATGCAGTCGGTGGTCAGCATCAGACCGGCAACGGAAGCAGCGTGTTGCAGGGCAGAGCGGGTTACCTTGGCCGGATCCAGCACGCCCATTTCCAGCATGTCGCCGTATTCGCCGGTAGCCGCGTTGTAACCGAAGTTACCCTTGCCTTCCAGTACCTTGTTCACCACAACGGACGGCTCGTCACCAGCGTTCTTGACGATCTGACGCAGCGGAGCCTCGATGGCCTTCAGTACGATCTTCACGCCGGCATCCTGATCGACATTGTCAGTCTTCAGGCTGTCCAGGGTGGAGCGAGCGCGCAGCAGGGCCACGCCACCGCCAGCGACAACGCCTTCTTCCACAGCGGCGCGGGTAGCGTGCAGCGCGTCTTCAACGCGAGCCTTCTTCTCTTTCATTTCCACTTCGGTGGCAGCGCCAACCTTGATCACGGCAACACCGCCAGCCAGCTTGGCCACGCGCTCTTGCAGTTTTTCGCGGTCGTAATCGGAAGAAGCTTCTTCGATCTGGCGACGGATTTCACCAACGCGAGCCTGGATGGCATCAGCCTGGCCAGCGCCATCGATGATGATGGTGTTTTCCTTGCCCACTTCGATGCGCTTGGCTTGGCCCAGCATGTCCAGAGTGGCTTTTTCCAGGGTCAGGCCCAGTTCTTCGGCAATCACGGTACCGCCGGTCAGGATGGCGATATCCTGCAGCATGGCCTTGCGACGGTCGCCAAAGCCCGGAGCCTTGACAGCAACCACCTTCAGGATGCCGCGGATGGTGTTGACCACCAGGGTAGCCAGTGCTTCGCCTTCAACATCTTCGGCGATGATCAGCAGCGGACGACCGGACTTGGCCACTTGCTCCAGTACCGGCAGCAGGTCGCGGATGTTGGAAACCTTCTTGTCGAACAGCAGGACGAACGGATTGTCCAGAGCAGCAATCTGCTTTTCCTGGTTGTTGATGAAGTACGGAGACAGGTAGCCGCGGTCGAACTGCATGCCTTCCACTACGTCCAGTTCGTTGCTCAGGCTCTTGCCGTCTTCAACGGTGATCACGCCTTCCTTGCCCACTTTTTCCATGGCGGTAGCGATGATTTCACCGATGTCGGAATCGGAGTTGGCGGAAATGGAACCAACCTGGGCGATTTCCTTGGTGGTGGCACATGGCTTGGCGATCTTGGCGATTTCACCTACCAGGGAAACCACAGCCTTGTCGATGCCGCGCTTCAGGTCCATCGGGTTCATGCCGGCGGCAACAAACTTCATGCCTTCCTGCACGATGGCCTGGGCCAAAACGGTGGCGGTAGTGGTACCGTCGCCGGCCACGTCGGAAGTCTTGGAAGCCACTTCCTTCACCATCTGTGCGCCCATGTTTTCGAACTTGTCTTTCAGTTCGATTTCCTTGGCAACGGATACACCATCCTTGGTGATGGTCGGTGCGCCAAAGGAGCGGTCCAGCACAACATTACGGCCTTTCGGGCCCAGGGTAACCTTGACGGCGTCAGCCAGAATGTTGACACCAACCACCATCTTGGCGCGTGCGGAATCACCAAACTTTACGTCTTTTGCAGCCATGCTCAAATCTCCAGAATTCTATGAAAGGATCGTAGAAGGGTGTATGGGTCGGAATTACTCGACGATACCCATTACATCTTCCTCGCGCATCACGAGGACTTCTTCGCCATCAACCTTGACGGACTGGCCGGAATATTTGCCGAAGATGACCTTGTCACCAACCTTCAGCTCCAGCGGACGACGTTCGCCATTGTCCAGAACCTTGCCGTTACCGACAGCCAGCACCTCGCCCATGTCGGGCTTTTCAGCTGCAGCGCCCGGCAGAACGATGCCGGATGCGGTTTTTTCTTCAGCCTCAAGGCGCTTGATAACAACACGATCGTGCAGCGGACGAATTGCCATTGATCTCTCCTAAATACAATTGGCTGTTGAAAGCAAAAATGATCTGCCTGGATGGCAGTACGGGGCGGGAATTAGCACTCGCCCCTGACGAGTGCTAATAATAGGGACGGCACAAGGAGGTTTCAAGTGGGGTAGCTGCAAAAACTTTACTGCTCACCCGGACAGGTGCGGCTCAGGAATCGTCGCGACGCAACACCAGCCAGCTGGGTACCTTGAAGCGCACGATCATGCGATACAGGCGCAGATAGCCCAGCACAAACAACAGGCAGAACAGCATCAACACCCTGGTATGGTTCCAGAACAACATGGCCGGCACCACCGAAAACGAGGTCAGCAACCACAAGTAAGGCGAGGTCATGCTGTTGCGCTGGGTCAGGTGGCGTGCATCCTTGGAGCCCACCATCCACAGCACCATGCGCTTGTAGATCATCTGGTGCAGATGCAGTGCATCCGGATAACCCACCGCCCTGCCCTGCAGGAATTTGCGCCGGTAAATGGAAAAAATGGTTTCAAAAACAGGGTAAATCACGCACAACAAAGGGAACCACGGCGAAACTGCGGGGTTGCGCGCCACCAGCAAAACCGACATTTCAGCAATCATGAAACCAATCAGATAGGCCCCACCATCACCGGCAAAAATCAGCCCACGCGGAAAATTCCAGAACAGGAAACCCAGCACCGCGCCAACCATGGCAAAGCACACACTCATCAACACGATGTCATGCACCTTGAAGCAGACATAAATGATGGACAGGAAAATGAACACTGCCACCATGCCGGACAGCCCGTTATAACCATCAATGATGTTGACCGCATGAGCCACACCGCCCACCGCCACCATGGTGAGCAGCAAGGACAGCCACCAGTAGGAAGCCAGCAGCTGATCTACCCCTGGAATGGACAGCCGGGCCAGCCCGGCGCCCAGCAGGAAATAACCCAGTGCAGCAGCCACAAAGGTGGCAAGCAAGCGAGGCAAGGGGCCGATTTTCTTGGTGAGGTCTTCAATAAACCCAGCTGCAAATGCCGGGAAAGCTGACAGTAGCAGCAGCAACACCCATACGGATGTATTGAGATAACCGGACAAGGCACAACCAGCAATCAAACCCAGCATGATGGGCAGGCCGCCAATACGCGGTACCGGCGTGGCATGGAATTTCTGTACGCCGGTGACGTCGCCATCGGTCGAAAAGCGTGCATGCAAGTGCGCATACCGAATCAACAACAGCCCGGTCGTAAAAGAAGCAATCAGTGCAAGCAAGAGAATCTGCAACATGGGGCATCAAGGCCTGAATGGGCGTGAAATCGGATAATCGGGCCGGCACGTTGCAGTCGCAAGGCTGTACAACGAGAAGCCGGGCAATTTTGTCTTATAATGTCGGCCTTGCAGGCGAGCACAAGGTACTTGCCCACGGTCGGTTACTTTACCATGGCCCCGCGCCAAGCAAAAACCACTTACTTATTGGAATTGTTAAATGATATTGGTGACTGGCGGTGCCGGCTTCATTGGAGCCAATTTTGTTCTGGACTGGCTGAATGGCTATGACGAAGGTGTGATCAACCTGGACAAGCTGACCTACGCCGGCAATCTGCAAACCCTCGCCAGCCTGGAAAACGACCCGCGCCATGTATTTGTCCAGGGCGATATCGGCGATCGCGAACTGGTAAGCCGACTGCTGCAACAACATCAGGTGCGTGCTGTCATCAACTTCGCTGCGGAAAGCCATGTCGACCGCTCTATCCACGGTCCGGGTGAGTTCATCCAGACCAATGTGGTAGGCACCTTCAACCTGCTGGAAGCTGTCCGGGCCTACTGGAGTGCACTGGAAGGTGAAGCCAAGGCAGTCTTCCGCTTCCTTCACGTCTCCACCGACGAGGTGTACGGCACCCTGTCCAGCACTGACGCGCCGTTCAGCGAGACCAATCGTTACGAACCCAACAGTCCCTACTCGGCCAGCAAGGCCGCGTCGGACCACCTGGTACGTGCCTGGCACCACACTTACGGCCTGCCCGTCCTCACCACCAACTGCAGCAACAACTACGGCCCCTACCACTTCCCGGAAAAGCTGATTCCGCTGGTCATCCTGAATGCGCTGGCCGGCAAGCCCTTGCCCATTTACGGTGATGGCCAGCAAATCCGCGACTGGCTGTATGTGAAAGACCATTGCAGCGCCATCCGCACCGTGCTGGCACAAGGTCGCCTGGGTGAAACCTATAATGTTGGCGGCTGGAACGAAAAAGCCAATCTGGATGTGGTGCACACCATTTGCGCCATTCTGGATACACTGCGCCCCAAGGCCGATGGCACAGGCTATGCCGAGCAGATCACCTACGTGCAAGACCGCCCTGGCCATGACCGCCGCTATGCAATCGATGCGCGCAAGCTGGAACGCGAGCTGGGCTGGAAACCGGCCGAAACCTTTGAAAGCGGCATCCGTAAGACCGTAGAGTGGTACCTGGACAATCAGGACTGGGTCAACAACGTCACCAGCGGCAACTACCGCCAATGGCTGGAACAACATTACGGGAACAAGGCATGAGCCGCATCCTGATTACCGGCATCAATGGCCAGCTGGGCTTCGAGCTGCGTCGCTCGCTGGCCATGCTGGGCGAGTGCATCTGTCTGGATCGCCAGCAACTGGACCTGTCCCGCCCGGCGGACATTGCCGCGGTTCTGAAGCAATACCAACCAGACATCATCGTCAACCCGGCCGCCTACACCGCCGTGGACAAGGCCGAGACTGACGCCGAGCTGGCCCACGCCGTGAATTCAGCGGCACCGGCCGCGATGGCCAACTGGGCCGTGGGAAAAAATGCTCTGCTGCTGCACTACTCCACTGACTATGTGTTTGATGGTGACAAGACCACCCCTTACATGGAAGACGATGCCACCAACCCGCAGTCCGTATATGGCTTGAGCAAATGCCAGGGCGAGCAGGCCATCCGTGCCAGTGGCGCAGACCATATCATCCTGCGCACCAGCTGGGTGGTGGGCGCACATGGCGGCAACTTCCTCAAAACCATCATGCGCCTGGCGCGTGAACGCGACAGCCTGAATGTGGTGGCCGACCAGATTGGCGCGCCCACACCCGCTGCGCTGATTGCCGATGTGACCGCCCACATCATCAAGCAGTGGCAAACCATCAAGGACCAGCAGTTGCTTGGCACCTATCACCTGACCAGCAGCGGCAGCACCAGCTGGCATGGCTATACCGCATACCTGCTTGCACTGGCAGAACGTTACGGTGTCGCACTGCAACTAAAGCCGGAAAACCTGCACGCCATTCCCGGTAGCGCCTACCCGACCCCGGCGAAACGCCCCGGCAACTCCAGGCTAAATTGCAGTAAAATCCAGGACGCGTTCGGCCTGAGCATGCCAACATGGCAGAGCGGCGTGGAACAGGTGTTCCAGCAGATCTTCAATTCCTGATGCAGGACGCAAGCAGATGAAACGTAAAGGCATCATTCTGGCGGGAGGCAGCGGCACCCGTCTGTACCCTGCCACACTGGCAGTCAGCAAACAATTGCTGCCCATCTACGACAAGCCGATGATCTACTACCCGCTCAGCACCCTGATGCTGGCAGGGATTCGCGACATCCTGATTATCTCCACTCCGCAAGACACCCCGCGCTTCGAACAGTTGCTGGGCGATGGCAGCCAGTGGGGCATCAGCCTGCAATACGCAGTACAACCCAGTCCGGACGGCCTGGCCCAGGCCTTCATCATTGGCGAAGACTTCCTGGCAGGTGAACCCTCCGCCCTGGTGTTGGGCGATAATATCTTTCACGGCCACGACTTTCCCAAACTACTGAAAGCGGCCAACGCCAAACGGCACGGTGCCAGTGTGTTTGCCTACCACGTACAGGACCCGGAGCGTTACGGCGTGGTGGAATTCGACCCCCAGGGCAAAGCCTTGTCCATCGAGGAAAAACCGGTCACACCGAAATCCAACTATGCCGTGACCGGCCTGTATTTCTACGACAATCAGGTTGTCGACATTGCCAAGTCCATCCGTCCCTCACTGCGCGGCGAGCTGGAAATCACCGATGTCAACAACCGCTACCTGCAGCAAAACCAGCTGGATGTGCAGACCATGGGTCGCGGCTATGCATGGCTGGATACCGGAACCCACGAATCCATGCTGGAAGCCAGCCAGTTCATTGCCACCGTGGAAAACCGTCAGGGACTGAAAGTCGCCTGTCTGGAAGAAATCGCCTATATGCAGCAATGGATTGACGCAAGCCGACTGGAACAGTTGGCACAAGCGCTGAAGAAAAATGCCTACGGGCAATACCTGCTGCAGCTGCTGAAGTAAGAAAGCAAGCCACTCATGAAAATCATCGATACTGCCATCCCTGATGTCAAAATCCTTGAACCCACCGTATTTGCCGACGAACGTGGCTTTTTCTTCGAGAGTTTCAACCAGAAGCGCTTTGACGAAGCTATTGGCCGCAAGGTTGAATTTGTCCAGGACAACCACAGCCGTTCCGCCAAAGGCGTGTTACGTGGGCTGCACTACCAGTTGCCGCCATTCGCACAAGGCAAGCTGGTACGCTGCATACTGGGCGAAGTATATGACATCGCCGTGGATATCCGCCTCAGCTCTCCCACACTCGGTCAATGGGTTGGTGTCATGCTTTCAGCTGACAACAAATGCCAGCTATGGATTCCGGAGGGCTTTGCTCATGGCTTCCTGACCATCAGCGACACCGCCGAATTTGTATACAAGACAACAAATTATTACTCACCAGAATCAGAACATTGCATTGCCTGGAATGATAAGAATCTGGACATTATGTGGCCATTGCAAGAAGAACCAGTACTTTCAAAAAAAGATATGCTCGGGAAAAAATTCAATGAATCAATCCTCCTGTAGATATCAAATAATCAAAGAGAATCAATAGTATGAACGAATATCTGTTTACGTCGGAATCGGTATCGGAAGGCCATCCGGACAAAGTAGCCGACCAAATCTCCGATGCCATCCTCGATGCCATCCTGCGCGAAGACAAATACGCTCGCGTAGCAGCCGAAACC
>NZ_JAELUD010000106.1:0-10019 GCF_016429185.1 Aquitalea sp. ASV11 | reverse complement strand
CCCCCCCCCCCCCCCCCCCCCCCCCCCCCCCCCCCCCCCCCCCCCCCCCCCCCCCCCCCCCCCCCCCCCCCCCCCCCCCCCCCCCCCCCCCCCCCCCCCCCCCCCCCCCCCCCCCCCCCACCCCCCACCCCCCATCTTACTGTTCGTCGGCAGCGTCAGATGTGTATAAGAGACAGGACCTGTATTGGCCTGGTGATCATGCAAAAATGAAAAAAGCCGGTGCCCAGCAAGCATGTCCTTGCTGGGCACCGGCTTTTGCAAGCGGTGCTTGCTTAGCGCTTGTCCGCCTGAATGGCCGTCAGGGCGATGGTGTAGACAATATCGTCCACCAGCGCGCCGCGCGACAGGTCGTTCACCGGTTTGCGCAGGCCTTGCAGCATGGGGCCGACGCTGACCACACCTGCCGAGCGCTGCACCGCCTTGTAAGTGGTGTTGCCGGTGTTGAGGTCCGGGAACACAAACACGGTGGCGCGGCCGGCCACGGTGCTGTCCGGGGCTTTCTGGCGGCCGACCGACTCTACGCTGGCGGCGTCGTATTGCATCGGGCCGTCGATTTCCAGGTCCGGGCGCTTTTCCTTGGCGATGCGGGTGGCTTCGCGGACTTTTTCCACGTCCGAACCGCTGCCGGAGCTGCCGGTGGAGTAGGAAATCATCGCGACGCGCGGCGGAATGCCAAAGGCGGCGGCGGAGTCGGCGGACTGGATGGCGATGTCGGCCAGGTCTTCCGCGGTCGGGTCCGGGTTCACCGCACAGTCACCATAAACCAGCACCTGTTCCGGCATCAGCATGAAGAACACGCTGGAAACCAGCTTGGCTTCCGGGGAGGTCTTGATCAGCTGCAGGGCAGGGCGGATGGTGTTGGCGGTGGTGTGTACCGCGCCCGATACCAGGCCGTCCACTTCGCCCAGTGCCAGCATCATGGTGCCCAGCACTACATTGTCTTCCAGCTGCTGTTCGGCCATCGGTGCGTTCAGGCCTTTGCCCTTGCGCAGTTCCACCATGGGCTGGATGTAGTTGCCGCGTACTTCATTGGGATCGAGGATTTCGATCGAAGCGGGCAGGGTGACACCCTGGGCTTCGGCAATCTGTTCGATCTCGGCGCGGTTGCCAATCAGCACGCAATGGGCAATGCCCTTTTCCTGACAGATGGCGGCAGCCTTGACGGTACGCGGCTCGTTGCCTTCCGGCAGCACGATGCGCTTGCCGGCGCGGCGGGCCTTTTCCATCAGCTGGTAGCGGAAGGCCGGTGGCGGCATGCGGTGTTCGCGCGGCGCGCCGACATTGCGCTTGAGCTTGTCGGCATCCAGATGCTCGGCTACGAAGTCGATTACCCTCTCCATGCGCTCCAGGTCGTCCGCCGGTACCTGGCGGCTCATATTGCTGAGGAAGCTGGCGGTTTCGAAGGTGTTGTGCGTGGTGGACATCACCGGCAGGCCGCTGGTGAAGGCCTGGTGGCACAGTTGCTGGATGCGCGGGTCGGGCAGCGAGTCGCAGGTCAGCAGCAGGCCGGCCAGCGGCACGCCGTTCATGGCGGCCATGGAAGTGCCCAGCACGATGTCTTCGCGATCGCCGGCGGTGACAATCAGCGCACCGGGCTTGAGCAGATGAACCACATTGGGCACGGTGCGGGCGGTCACCGCCATGCTGCGCACGCGGCGGCGGCTGATCTGCCCGGCGTGCAGCACACGCGCTTGCAGGTAGTGGGCCACGTCCAGCGTGCGCGGGGCCAGCAGCTCCGGCTCGTTGGGAATGGCACCAATCATCGGCAAGCGGTTTTTGTGCAGCAGGTTGCCGGCTTCCTGGATTTCCATCGCCAGTTGCTGGGCGTTCTGTTCCTTGGACAGACGGTTCAGGATATAACCTGCCACATGGCCGGGCTGGGCGCCAAAGGCTTGTACGCTCAGCTCCAGTTGCTCGGCAATTTCATGGCTGGCCAGTTTGTCGGCGGCGGTCACCAGAATGGTTTGCGCTTGCAGGTTGCGGGCAATCTTGGTGTTGAGGAAGGTGGAGAACACCTGTTTCTGGTCCGGTACCAGGCCTTCCACAATCATCAGGTCTACATTGTGCGAGGCTTGCTGGTAAAGCGAGACCACCTCTTCCATCAACTGGTCGATTTCACCTTGCGACAGCAGGTGTTCCACCCGTTCCATCGCCAATGGTTCCGGCGGGTTCAGGTGGCAGATGGCGCGGGCAAAGTGGGTGGAGCGCTCTGGCGAGCTGTCCGCCCCTTGGGCGATGGGTTTGACAAAACCCACGCGCAGGCCGGATTGCTCCAGCGCGCGGATCATGCCCAGCGCTACCGAGGTGAGTCCGGCATCAAAGCCGGTCGGTGCCAGGAAAAAAGTATGCATGCTTCGGACTCTTTCTTGGGCTGCCTCAGACAGACAAGCCCGCCAGCTGGGCGGTGTCCAGGGCAATCATCAGTTCTTCATCGGTGTTGATCACCAGGGCAGGCACGGAGTCGGCAGTGGTGATGCGGCCAGCCTTGCCGCGAATGCACTCTTCATTGGCTGCTTCATCCAGCTGCAGGCCCAGAAAGCCCAGCTGCTTGATGACACGGGCGCGCAGGTAGGACGAGTTTTCGCCAATGCCGCCGGTAAACAGCACGCCGTCCAGTCGGCCCAGTGCCACGGTAAGGGCGGCAATGTGCTTGGCCAGGCGGTAGCTGAAAATATCCAGTGCCAGGATGGCTTCGGGCTTGCCGGCCATGGCGGCGTCTTCCAGTTCGCGGCAGTCGCTGGACAGCTCGGACAGGCCCAGCAGGCCGGATTTCTTGTTCAGCAGGTCGGTCACGCCGTTGACATCCAGGCCCAGTTCGGAGGCCAGGTAACCAAAGATGCCCGGGTCGATGTCGCCGGAGCGGGTGCCCATCACCAGGCCTTCCAGCGGGGTCAGGCCCATGGTGGTGTCCACGCTCTTGCCACCCTTGATGGCTGCGGCGGATGCGCCATTACCCAGGTGGGCGCAGACAAAGGCGGTTTCTTCCAGCGGTTTGTTCAGCAAACGAGCCGCTTCACCAGTGACAAAGCGGTAGCTGGTGCCATGGAAGCCATAGCGGCGCACGCCATGCTCGCGGTACAGCTGCATCGGTACGGCATACAGGTAGGCCTGCTGCGGCATGCTCTGATGGAAGGCGGTGTCGAATACGGCAACCTGCGGCAGGCCGGGGAATTGCTGCATGGCAGTACGGATGCCCAGCAGGTGGGCCGGGTTATGCAGCGGTGCCAGTTTGGCGCATTTCTCGATTTCGGCGATGACGGTGTCGTCGATGACTGCGGAGGCCTTGAAATGCTCGCCACCATGTACCACGCGATGGCCAACGGCCTTGACGCTGTCCAGCAAGTCCAGCTCGCGCAGGCGGGCAATGATGGCATGCATGGCAGCAGCATGGTTGGCTTCGCTCAGCGTCTGGCTGTCTTTCTGGCCGGCGTGCTTGAAGCTGATCTGGCCTTGTTCCAGGCCCAGTTTCTCGGCCAGGCCGGTCAGGATGGCTTGGTGAGAGGCGGTGTCGATCAGGGCAAATTTCAGCGAGGAACTGCCGCAGTTGATAACGAGAATGCTAGATTTCATAGGCACTGGGATCGTAAATGACAAAAAAGGGGTCCGTGGGGAAAATCACTGCATCAATCCGGTAAATTGGCCATATTAAAGGTTATGACTGTGTCGGCCTGATGACTGGTGGTGCAGCTGACGGGCTCCTCTTGATTTTCCTTTGGTCGGCATGAACCGGGCGGCGATTATCCGGTGCGCCCTGGCACTCGGCAATAAGGGATTTACCTTGCGCTCGCGCCTTGCTGCAACATGATCCGGCCGGCTATGCCGCTGCTGGTTTCTGCCTTCACCCGCTGGCTGTGGATGTTGGTAAAAGCAGCGAATGGTACCGGCTGTCACGTTTCAGCTTGTCCCTGGCACTTGGGCCGGTTCAACCGTGCGGCGAGTATAGCATACCCATCATCAAGTGCTGATGTTGCTTTGCACAATTTGAGCTAAAGCAATGATTTACATGATGGCTGTTGCTGAAAATGTGCCAACGCCTGCGAAAAAGCCGGATATTTTGTCGATGTGGCCTTTCTTCCTGCTAAAAATAGCTTGCCCCCCCTTCCGGGGCGGGGCATAATCCCGGCCTCGAAAAGCAGGGGCTTGGCCCTTGTTTTCATTATTGTTTTGATGGTTCCGTAAACTCGTTTAGCGAGATTCGGCTGGTCTTATATCTTCTTCCACGGAGGTGTGGGAATAATGTCTGATCTGGCTTCTTCGCAGATGCTGCAAGCATCTGCTGCTCAGCTGCCTATCTATACCTACTTTGATCCGGCTCATTACGAGCTGGAGCAAAAACAACTGTTTGCCACTGCTCCGCAGTACTACGGCCATGCGCTGATGGTGCCCAATGAGGGCGACTATCACACGCTGGAATGGCTGGGCCATGGCAAGATGCTCAAGAATGTGGGCGGTGAAATCAAGCTGATTTCCAACGTCTGCCGCCATCGTCAGGCGCTGATTTATCAGGGTCGCGGCAATGGCAACCACATGGTGTGCAATCTGCATGGCTGGACTTACGACGCCGAAGGCAAGCTGCTGGGCGCGCCGCATTTCCCGCAAACGCCTTGCCTGAACCTGAATCAGACGCAACTGACCAACTGGAACGGCTTGCTGTTTGATGCCGGTCGCGACATCGCGGCCGATCTGGCGCAGCTTGGTGTGGCCAAACACCTGGATTTCTCCGAGTTTGCCTTCCATTCGACGCATACCACCGAGTATGACTTCAACTGGAAGACTTTCATCGAAGTCTATTCCGAGGACTACCACGTCGATCCCTTCCATCCCGGCCTGGGCAATTTTGTCGATTGCGCCGAGCTCAAGTGGGAGTGGGGTGCGCAGTATCACGTGCAGACCGTGGGCGTGAAAAACCAGCTGGCCCGTTCCGGTTCGCGCGTGTATGGCAAGTGGCACGAGGAAGTGCGCCGCCGCTTTGCCGACCGTCAGCCCGAATTCGGCGCCATCTGGCTCACCTACTACCCCAACATCATGGTGGAGTGGTATCCGCATGTGCTGGTGGTTAGTGTGGTGATTCCGCGTGGTCCGGAGAAATGCACCGTCATCACCGAGTTCTACTACCCGGAAGATGTGGTGTACTTCGAGCCGGAATTCGTCGAGGCAGAGCAGGCCGCCTACTTCGAAACCGCCAAGGAAGACGACGAAATCTGCTATCGCATGCACCAGGGCCGTCGTGCGCTGTGGCTGCGTGGCGAGAGCGAAGTGGGGCCGTATCAATACCCCACCGAGGAAGGCATGCAACACTTCCACGAGTTCTACCGCCGCATGATGGGCGATGCCATGGCTGGCTAAGCCGGGTGTTTCAGTGCAGAATGGCAAAGGCGCGGGTTTCCGCGCCTTTTTCTTTGTCTTGATGACAATGCACTGGCAAAAACATTTACTCATTCTCAGTCTTGGCCTGTTGAGTGCTCAGGCGCTGGCCAGCGCTTATACCGACCCGGCCAGCAAGATCAACTTCACCTTGCCGCCCGGCTGGAAGGTCCGCAGCGTGGTGCAGGAAGGCGTGCGCGTCATCAAGGTGATTCCGCCCAAGGCGGACCAGCGCGAGCGCGCCGCCATTGAAGTGACCCTGCAGGAGTACAAGGCCACCCGCGCCGACAGTCCGGAGCGCTTGCAGCGCCGCTATCGACAGGCGGACGGTGATCGCGAGGCAGCCTTGTATGCCCGGCTCAACGCCCATACCGGGCGCCTGGTGACGGAATATCGCGAAGGTCGTTTCGTTTCAGGGCGTTTGTGGATTGTGCGGCATAATCTGCATGTCTTTCTTCCCACGCCGGGCAAGCATTTGCTGGAGGCACGCTGTGCAGCCAATGCATCGGAATTCAAAACCTATCGTCATCAGATGGAGTTGATCTGTCTTTCCGCCAACAGTACCCGCAAACCATGATTTGTATTTCTTGTCTTTCGTATCGGAGCCGGTCGTGAGCGCGGCTTTTGTCATGCGTTTGCGCCGCGGGCAGCTGGGTGCGGGCTGGATGGTGGTGGCTGCCGCCTTTTTTGCCTGGATGGGGGTGTTCGTCAAGGCGGGTGCGCAGCATTTCAACTCCATCGAGCTGCTGTTCTGGCGTACGTTGATCGGCACCGTCATTCTCGGTGCCGGCATCCGCTGGCGCGGACTGTCGCTGTCCACTCCGCACTGGCTGGGGCACATCAAGCGCAGCTTTGTCGGCTATCTGTCCATGTCAGCGCTGTTTTATGCGCTCACCCATTTGCCGCTATCCACTGCGGTGACACTCAATTACACCTCCTCGCTGTTTTTCTCGCTGATTTGCGTGGTCAAGCTCAAGGACAAGCTGTCGCGCCCGGCGGCGCTGGCCTTGGGGCTGGGTTTCCTGGGTATCGTCCTGCTGCTGCGGCCTACCTTCAGCTCGGATCAATGGCTGGCTGGCGTGGTGGGCCTGTTATCTGGCGTATCTGCCGGTTTTGCCGTGTTCCAGGTGCGGGAGCTGGGGCAAATGGGCGAGCCGTCGTGGCGGGTGGTGTTCTGGTTTTTCGCCATTGCCAGCTTGTTCGGGCTGGTTTGGCTGCTGCTCGGGCCCGGTTTTTCACCGGTGCATGCCGGAAATATATCAGCCTTGCTCGGCGTGGGCGTCTGCGGCATGTTGGGGCAGCTGGCCATGACCATGGCTTACAAGGAAGGGCGCAAATACCTGGTAGCCAGTTTCGCCTATCTCACCGTGGTGTTCTCGGCCTTGCTGGGCGTCTTGCTGTGGGGTGATGCACTGGGGCCGGATGCCTTGTTGGGCATGGGCTTGATCGTTGGGGCTGGCATGTTGGCAGCACTGCGCTGAATCATGCCAAAAACATGTCACTCCTTGACGGTTGTCAGCAGAAACTTCCCCGCGGCGCACTAGAATGCAATCATGATCACGCAATTGAAGCTGGCGTGGTTTCATCAACAATAACAGGCAGGACTCACACTTTAGGAGATGCAGCATGATTTCTATCCGCGAACAGGATTATGGTCTGGATGTGGCGCTGTTCAATGAATTCTCGCTGGCAGATTTCAAGCTGTTTGAAGATGCGCTGGTCAAGCGCGTTGCCGAACAAGGCAAGCCGGACGTGCTGCTGGATCTGACCGAGCTGGTGGACTTCACCCTGGATATGGCAGTAGAGGAGGTCAAGTTCGTGCGTGCGCACGAGCAGGACTTCGGCCGTATCGCGCTGGTGGTGAGTGATGTTTGGATCAAGCTGGCCGCGCACATTGCCGGCCTGCTGTCGCACAACCACCTGGAGTATTTCGACACGGTGGAAGAAGCACAAGCCTGGCTGGCCCGGCCGGTTGCTGCTTGATTTTGGACTGAATGGCGGTACAGTAGCGGTTTTTGTTCAGCACGAAAGAATAAAAACCGATGTTGAAAAGCATAGCCAGCCGTCTTGCTACTGAACTGGCCGTTCGCGAGAACCAGGTGGCGGCCACCATCGAACTGATCGACGGTGGTGCCACCGTTCCCTTTATTGCCCGCTACCGCAAGGAAGTCACCGGCGGGCTGGATGACACCCAATTACGTACGCTGGCCGAGCGGCTGGTGTATCTGCGTGAGCTGGACGATCGCCGCGACAGCATCCTCGCCAGCATTCGCGAGCAGGACAAGCTCCCCCCCGAACTGACTGCTGCGCTTTACGCGGCCGACAACAAGACAGCGCTCGAAGACCTTTACCTTCCCTACAAGCCCAAACGTCGCACCAAGGCACAAATCGCCCGTGAAGCCGGCTTGCAGCCGCTGGCTGACAGTCTGCTGGCCGATCCCACGCAACAGCCGGAAGCATTGGCAGAAGGCTATCTCAATGCCGAGGCTGGTGTGGTTGATGTCAAGGCTGCACTGGATGGCGCGCGTGCCATCCTGATCGAGCAGTTTGCCGAAGATGCCGAGCTGCTGGGTCGCCTGCGCGAAAAGCTGTGGAACGAAGGCGAGCTGGCTGCCAGCGTGGTGGCAGGCAAGGAGCAGGAAGGTGCCAAGTTTGCCGACTACTTCGACCATCGCGAAGCCATTCGCGCCACGCCATCCCATCGTGCGCTGGCTTTGCTGCGCGGTCGCAATGAAGGCGTGCTCAGCCTGGCATTGAAGTATCAGCCGGATGAAACCCCGATTACCGAGCGTTCCGCTTACGAATTGATGATCGCCCAGCGCTTCGGCGTGCAAGACAAGGGCCGCGCTGCCGACAAATGGCTGCTGGATGGTGTCCGTCTGTGCTGGCGCGCCAAGAGCTTCCTGTCGCTGGAACTGGAGCTGATGGGCAAGCTGAAGGAAGCCGCAGACGGCGAGGCCATCAAGGTGTTTGCCGATAATCTGCACGACCTGCTGCTGGCGGCACCAGCCGGCCAGCGCGCCACCTTGGGCCTGGACCCGGGCTTGCGTACCGGCGTGAAGGTGGCTGTAGTGGATGGTACCGGCAAGGTGCTGGACACCACTGCCATCTATCCGCACGAGCCACGCCGCGAGTGGGACAAGTCCATTGCCATTCTGGGTGCACTGTGTACCCGTCACAATGTTGACCTGATTTCCATTGGTAATGGCACGGCCAGTCGCGAAACCGACAAGCTGGCACAGGACCTGATCAAGGCTTACCCGCAGTTGGGCATGACCAAGATCGTGGTGTCCGAGGCTGGTGCGTCGGTGTATTCGGCTTCCGAGCTGGCAGCCAAGGAATTCCCCGATATGGATGTCAGTTTGCGCGGTGCAGTTTCCATTGCCCGCCGCCTGCAAGACCCACTGGCCGAACTGGTGAAGATCGATCCGAAATCCATCGGCGTGGGTCAGTATCAGCATGACGTCAACCAAAGCCAGTTGGCGCGCGCGCTGGATGCTGTAGTGGAAGATTGCGTGAATGCCGTGGGTGTCGACGTGAATACCGCGTCTGTTCCGTTGCTGACCCGCATCTCCGGCCTGAATGCTACCTTGGCTGCCAATATCGTGGCCTATCGCGATCAGAACGGCGCATTCAAGAACCGCAAGCAACTCTTGAAAGTGCCGCGTCTGGGCGACAAGACATTCGAGCAAGCAGCCGGCTTCTTGCGTATCAGTGGTGGCGACAATCCGCTCGATGCCTCGTCGGTACACCCGGAAGCCTACCCGGTGGTAGAAAAAATCGTCGCCAGGCTAGGGCGCGAGGTGAAGTCTTTGCTGGGGGATTCGGTGACGCTCAAATCAGTCAAGGCAACTGACTACACCGATGAACGTTTTGGCCTGCCCACCGTCATGGACATCCTGAAGGAGCTGGACAAGCCGGGTCGCGACCCGCGTCCGGAGTTCAAGACCGCCACCTTCCAGGACGGTGTCGAGGACATCAAACATCTGCAACCCGGTATGGTGCTGGAAGGGGTGGTCACCAATGTGGCCAACTTTGGAGCCTTTGTGGATATTGGCGTGCATCAGGATGGGCTGGTTCATATCTCCGCACTGTCCAGCAAATTCATCGACGACCCGCGCAAGGTGGTGAAGGCGGGTGATGTGGTCAAGGTCAAGGTGCTGGAAGTCGATGTGGCGCGCAAACGTATTGCCCTCACCATGCGCCTGAGTGACGAAGTAGGTGCTGGCACCCGCGCCGGGCGTGCTGACAATGCCCGTTCTACTGGTGAGCAGCGTAACCGCCCATCACAGGGTCGTGCGCAACAGCCTGCTGGCGAGTCCGCCATGGCTGCGGCATTTGCCAAGCTGAAGCAGCGCTGATTACACGCTTAACATATATATGTAAGTCACCAAGCCCGGCCCAGCCGGGCTTTTTGCTGCCTGTATCGGCGGCGAAACCAGCTTTTTGCGCCAGTTTCCCTCGTGGGTCAGCGTCAGGAAGGACGCCAGTGCGCCGCTGGCTGTGCACCCGCAGCAAAACAGTCATGAAACCCGAATTTCATAAAGTATTACCGTTCAGTGACTTAGCGCGCAGCGGGATGGAATTTTGGCAAAACCTGCAGATTTCTTCGCACAAAGTGTTGACGAGGGTGGGTCAGGGCGGTATAGTTCGCC
>NZ_JAELUD010000105.1:0-10066 GCF_016429185.1 Aquitalea sp. ASV11 | reverse complement strand
CCCCCCCCCCCCCCCCCCCCCCCCCCCCCCCCCCCCCCCCCCCCCCCCCCCCCCCCCCCCCCCCCCCCCCCCCCCCCCCCCCCCCCCCCCCCCCCCCCCCCATTTTTTTGCGTTCGTCTCGTGGGCTCGGAGATGTGTATAAGAGACAGCACTAACCTCTACCCATATAGCTAATTTCACCCAAGCAGATGCAGCCAGGGTTTGTATAAAATGGATGATTCCAGCCTGGAAATATGGTAAAAACATGGCTTATCGCGCATCAACATTTGGGGTGAAATACCTTGAATGTCTGTACATAAAAATATCATCCGCGCGCGGACAGCATCAGGAGCCGGGCGCTCTCACTTCATCTTTGCTTCACATTACTTTCCAGCACAATTCTTACATTTCGGTTAAAAACTTCTGGAGTACTCATGGTTCAATGCAGTGTCATTTTCGGTGGATCGGGTTTCATTGGAACACACCTTACACGTCGACTGGTCGCAGAAGGCCAGCGGGTTGTCTCCATCGACATCAAGCCCCCACGCGAACGCCTTAGCGGTGTTGACTACATCACCGGCGATGTACGTGACCTCAGTCAATTGAACGTGACCGGCAAAGTAGACCGCATTTATAACCTTGCAGCCATCCACACCACGCCCGGTCACCCCACACACGAGTACTACGAAACAAATGTTCTGGGTGCCACCGAAATTACCGCCTGGGCACGCAGAAACAATATTAGTGAAATTGTATTTACCAGCTCCATCTCGGTTTATGGCCCTTCTGAAGAAGCCAAATCGGAAAGCACCAAGCCAACACCTGAGTCCGCTTATGGCTGGTCCAAATTTCTGGCGGAGCGCATTCAGAAAAACTGGATGGAAGAAGACGGCAACCGAAAACTGGTCATTTGCCGCCCTGCCGTCATTTTCGGCCATGGTGAAGGCGGTAACTTTACCCGCATGGCAAAGCTGCTGAAAAAAGGATTCTTTATCTATCCTGGTCGTAAAGACACGGTAAAAGCCTGCTTTTATGTGGGCGATCTGCTGGAAGCCATCGAATATGCTGCGCGTAATAACCAGCGCTTTACCTTGCTGAATGGTTGCTATCCAGACCGTTACACCATGGAGCAGATTGTCGACACCTTCCGTCAACATCATTTCCCCAAAGCCAAAACCTATCTGGTACCCAAATTCATCGTTTATACCGCAGCACAGCTATTACGACCGTTTTCGGCACTGGGGCTTGGCATTCATCCGGACCGGGTGATGAAGCTGGTGCGCTCTACTGACATCATTCCTACCTGGCTGACCGAGCAGAAACAACAAAAGGAATCGGCATTGATCAATGCGCTGAACCAATGGGGCAAGGAAAGCCAAGGGCGTTTTGACTGAACCGGGTGTCAGCACGGCATTCCAGCCTGATTGAACTGAAATCAAGACCAAAGAAATCCAGCACAGCATGTCCGATTCCGTATTGATTGTTATCCCCACGCTCAACGAGAGCAAACACATCGTATCCGTACTGGACAGCATTTCAGCCGGACTACCCGCGAATAGCACGATTGTGGTGGCAGATGGCGGCAGCAGTGACGACACCGCGCAAAAAGTCCAGAACTATGCGCGTCAGCACGCATACGTCAAACTGCTGCACAATCCGCAGAAAATCCAGAGTGCCGCAGTCAACCTTGCGGTAGAGAAATTTGGCCATGGAACCGAATATGTCATTCGCTGCGATGCACATGCCATCTATCCCGCCAATTTCATCAGCGCATTGCTTGATGCCATCAAACAGCATGATGCCGACTCGGTCGTGGTCCCTATGGATTCCAAAGGCGAGGGCTGCTTTCAAAATGCAGTTGCCTGGGTTTCCGACAGTTTGATCGGCTCTGGCGGTTCAGCACACCGCGGTGGCAATTTCAGTGGCTATGTCGACCATGGCCATCATGCCATTTTCAAAACGGTTTCTTTCATACGGAACAAAGGCTACGACGCCACCTTTACCCATAATGAAGATGCCGAATTTGACTGCCGACTGCGTGCCCGCGGCATGAAGATTTACCTGGATGGCAAAATCCGGTTGATTTACCATCCCCGCGCCAGTTTCAAAAGCCTGTTCAAGCAATATTTCAACTACGGCAAGGGTCGCTCACGCACGGTACGGAAGCACCCTACTTCGCTGCGCCTGCGTCAGTTTGCCGTCCCGGCTTGCATTGGCAGCAGCTTACTGGCCTTGCCACTGGCACTCATCTCGCCTTACAGCCTGATTATTCCGGCAGGCTATCTTGGTCTGCTGCTGGCCGGCACTGCATCCGTAGTGGCCAAGCACAAAAAGCCCTGCGCGCTGTTGGCAGGTGTAGCCGCCTTCGCCATGCATAGCGGCTGGGCGCTTGGCTTTGCCTATGGAATGGTCAGGCTGCGAGAGCAAAAGTGGCAGCCTGAAGCCTGAAGCAAGGCACAAGCGCAGGCCGACAAATGAAAAGAGGTGTTGCCTGGCAACACCTCTTTTTACTACAACAGCACAATGCTGACCTCAATTACGCCCGTAGGTATCCTCAAAGCGCACAATATCGTCTTCGCCAAGGTAGGAGCCGGACTGCACCTCAATCAGCTCCAGCATCACCTTGCCCGGGTTTTCCAGCCGGTGCACTTCACCCAGCGGGATATAAGTGGACTGGTTTTCCGTCAGCAGGCTCACCTTGTCACCGCAAGTGACGCGAGCAGTGCCCTTCACCACGATCCAGTGTTCGGCACGGTGATGGTGCATTTGCAGTGAGAGCGATGCACCCGGCTTCACGGTGATGCGCTTCACCTGATAGCGGTCGCCATCATCCACGCCTTCGTAAGTACCCCACGGGCGATACACCTGACGGTGCAGATGCGCTTCTGCACGTTGCTGCTTTTGCAGCTGCTCCACAATCTTCTTTACCGATTGCGACTTGTCCTTGTGCGCCACCAGTACCGCGTCGGATGTCTCGATGATGATGAGGTCATCCACACCCGTGGCCGTCACCAGCCGGTGATTGCCCATTACCAGGCAATTGCGGCTGTCATCCAGCATCACGTCACCACGCAATACATTGCCTTGCGCATCTTGCGGCAGCGATTCGGCCAGTGACGTCCAGGAGCCGATATCGCTCCAGCCAAAATCAGAAGCAACCACTGCGGCACTGGCGGTGCGCTCCATCACGGCATAGTCGATGGAATCGCTGGGGCAAGCGGCAAAAGCTGTCGGATCCAGACGGAAGAAGTCCAGGTCCTGCCTGGCTTGCAACACAGACTGCTCGGCTTGCGCATGCATCTGCGGCTGGAAACGGGCCAGCTCATCCAGATAGGTACTGGCCTTGAGCAGGAACATGCCGCTATTCCAGTAGTAATCGCCAGAATCAATCATGCGCACGGCATTGTCGTGATCCGGCTTTTCCACAAAACGCTGAACCGCATACACATCGCCAGCCAGCGCAGCACCGCGCTGAATGTAGCCGTAGCCGGTATTGGGCTGGTCCGGCACGATGCCGAAAGTGACGATCTTGCCAGCCACGGCAGACGGATAGGCCGCCTCAACCGCAGCATGGAAGGCTGCCGTATCCCGAATCAGGTGATCGCTGGGCAATACCAGCATCACGGCATCCGGGTCGCGCTGACGGGCAATGAAAGCAGCGGCGGCAATGGCTGGCGCGGTATTTCGCGCCACCGGCTCCAGTACCACTGTAGCATCAGGCTGCGACTTGCACTGCTCTGCTACCAGAAAACGGTGGTCAGCATTGGAGATGATCAGCGCATCGCTGGCACTAGCAGGCAAACGACGCAGGGTGGCTTGCAACAGTGATTCACCATCAGCCAGCTCCAGAAACTGCTTGGGAAAGCTGCTGCGGGACAATGGCCACAAACGGGTGCCACTGCCGCCGCACAAAATAACGGGGGTGATTTTCATTGGAATCTCATTTGAATATATTTGTTGGTAGATCCTCACTTCTGAAGTCTACCTACCAGAAGATTATTCAGTCTTGTCAGTACCAACACGCGGCTTCAGGCGACGATCGCGCGCATCATTCCACAAATTATCCTTGAACTCGCTGATATGGCGGATTTCACCGGCATGGCTGACGGTGTAATCGCCATACACCACGGCGTCCTGTACCCTGGAACCTTCGGCAATGCGGGTGTATTCAAACAGCACACTGCGCTCCACCAGGGTGTTCTTGCAGATATGACTGCCATGGCCAATCCAGGCCGGTCCGATAATCTTGGCACCGGCTTCCACATGACAACCGGAACCAAAGAATACCGGGCCCTGAATCTCGATATTGTCCCAGTCGATACGGGTATTCAGCCCTGCCCATACCCGCTCTGCCACTTCTACGCCCGGCACATACATTTGCGCCACGCGGCCGCTCAGAATATCCAGCTGCACCGTGAGGAAGTCTTTTACATTGCCAATATCAATCCAGTTGAAATGACGCTTTTGGGCATAGAAAGGCAGGCCTTTTTCCACGATGAGCGGAAACAGGTCGCTACCGATATCGAAAAAGGTGTTACTGGGAATCAGATCAAGCACTTCCGGTTCCATGATGTAGATACCGGTACTCGCCAGGCGGGACAGCGCTTCTTCCTGCTTTGGCTTTTCCTGAAAGGAGCGCACACGGCCATCATCATCGGTCACTACAATGCCATAGCTTGACACCTGCTCCAGCGGTACTTCCTTGGTGATGACACTCACCAGCGCGCCTTTGCGCTTGTGCTCGAACAAGGCAGAACGGATATCCAGATCAATCAGTGCATCGCCGCAAATCACCAGCGTGGTTTCATCAAAGAAACCACCAAAATCCTGGATCTTGCGCATGCCGCCAGCCGACCCCACCGGGTGCGGATTCACCTCACCGGCATCATCGACATAGCCTTCAAAGGAATAACCGATATGCGCACCCAGGCGCTGGCCGTCACCAAAGTACTGCTCGATCTTTTCGTGCAGATAGCTGACGTTCACCATGATGTCCTGCACACCATAGCGCACCAGATGCTCTACCAGATACTCCATCACCGGCTTGCCCAGAATCGGAATCATCGGTTTGGGCAAATCATAGGTCAGGGGGCGAACGCGGGTTCCCTTGCCCGCAGCTAAAATCATGGCCTTCATGTGCTGACTCTCTCTGAGCGAATTATTTTTTTGCTGACCGGATTAACGACGACCAATGGTGTCGTATTCGAAACCACGCTGGCGCATTTGTTCTGGCACATACATATTGCGGCCATCAAACACTACCGGGTTTTTCAGGGCGGATTTCAGTGCATCAAAGTTGGGAGCACGGAATTCCTTCCATTCGGTGACAATGGCCAGCGCATCGCTATCCTGCGCAGCTGCCAAAGGCGATGTGGCATAGCGCAGGCCGACACGTTCGCCAAATACGCGACGTGCTTCGGTCATGGCCACCGGGTCGTACGCCACCACTTCAGCGCCCAAGGCCAGCAAACCTTCAATCAGTACAATGCTGGGTGCTACGCGCATATCGTCGGTGTTCGGTTTGAACGCCAAGCCCCATACGGCAAAAGTCTTGCCGGAAAGGTCTGCACCAAAGCGATGCTTGATCTTGTTCAGCAGGACATTCTTCTGTGCATCATTGGCATCCTCCACCGCCTGCAAAACCTTGAGCGGCAACTCGGTTTCTTCAGCAGCACGAATCAGCGCCTGTACATCCTTGGGGAAGCAAGAACCGCCATAACCGCAACCGGCATACAGGAAGTGAAAACCGATACGCGGATCAGAACCGATACCGATACGCACTTGCTCGATATCCGCACCGAGCTTTTCAGCCAGATTGGCCAACTCGTTCATGAAAGAAATACGCGTGGCCAACATGGCATTGGCGGCGTATTTGCTCAGTTCAGCAGAACGCACATCCATCACGATCATGCGGTCATGATTGCGGGTAAACGGTGCGTACAATTCACGCATCAGCTTGATGGCACGCTCGTCGTCAGCGCCAACGATAATGCGGTCCGGACGCATGAAGTCTTCAACCGCAGCACCTTCTTTCAGAAATTCCGGATTGGACACCACGGCAAAGCCGGCATCCACACCACGTTGCTGCAAGGTTTCAGCAATCACTGCTTTCACCTTGTCCGCTGTACCCACCGGCACGGTGGATTTATCAATCACCACCTTGTAATCGTCCATATGCAAGGCAATGTTGCGGGCAGCGGCCAGCACGTATTTCAGGTCGGCTGAGCCATCCTCATCCGGCGGCGTACCCACGGCGATGAATTGCAAGTCGCCAAAGGCAACACTCTCCTGAATATCACTGGTAAAACGCAAACGGCCCGCTTCTACATTGTGACGCACCATTTCCAGCAAGCCGGGCTCGTGAATGGGGATACCGCCTTCATGCAGGATCTTGATCTTGGAAACATCCAGATCCAGGCAAAGAACATCATTCCCCATTTCAGCCAGACAAGTGCCCGTCACCAAGCCGACATAACCCGTACCAATAACTGTGATTTTCATTAATAGGACTCCAACAGATCAAGAAACCCGGCTGTGTTTGCAGCACAAAAAGGCTGCCCCCCAAAGAACACAGGCCAATAAAAAGTGTGCAAAGACAAAAGCGTACAGCAAACCGGAAAATCCAAACACCAGTACACCACCCACCAGGACAAAGCCGAAGCCAAAGGTGGATCCGGTAAAAATAACCGTTCGCAGCCCCTGCCGGCCGCCACCGGTCAGAATATCGGAAGCTGGATATTGCAAAGCAATAAGCGGCAGGGCCGCTGAAAGAATGAAAATGGAGTGCACACTGTCCTGAAAGCCCTTGCCCAACAAATCCGGCACGGCTAAAGCACATACAGACACCACCAATGCCGAAACCACCCCGGAAACAAACATGGTGGGCGCAACCGACACGCCATAACGGAAAACAGAAACAAAGCCCTTGCTGCCTTCACGGAAAAAATGTGGGTAATAAATACGTGTCAGTACCTGCATGGGAAACAAGCCCAGCTGTAATACGCGAGAAGCCGCACCATAACTGCCCAAGGTAGTGGCATCGGTAAAACGTGCCAGAATCATGCGATCCAGGTTAGTCTGCATCGCACGCGAGCTCTGGTTCAGACTGAACATCACCCCGCTATGCAATTCTCGCGCCAACAAGCAAAAATGCGGCGCACCATACAAGCGCGCAGACAGCAGCAAGTAAAACACCGACATCAGCACCGATTGCAGCAGCACCACATCAATCCAGCCCACCAATTGCGTCTGATGGAACAAAACAAAATACAGCACCGCCATAAACAGACGGGCCAATACCGTAGACAGCCGCACCCAGCCAGCCCGCACAGTATGCCCATGCGCTACCATCACCAATTCGGTGGAGGCCGATACACGTGACACCATGATCTCTGCAAGCAAGGCCAATGCCATGGGCCATAGCGGTAACTGGATGTGCAACAGCAAGGATGCAATCAACAGGCTGGCCAGCACCGCCAGCGGCAAGGTAATCAGAACAGACAACAGCAAATTGCCGTAATAACGGGAAAAGCTGGAAACATCCTTGGAAACCCCGCGCACCAACAAGTCCGCACTACCCAGCCCGGTCAACTCAACAAAAACACCCACCAGGGCCAAGAGGCCGGTATAGATACCAAACTGCTCCACCCCCAGGCCACGGGCCGTAATGGTAAAAGTCACCAGCTGAAACAATAAGGCGGACATGGTAGGTACCAATGTCGCCCCGATTGTCAGCAAACGGAAACGAGACTCCAGCCGGTCCAGCACACCGCGCAACAAGGAAAGCATCAATACCCCTTAGCGGCAGGCCTTTTGCCCCGGCTGCGGCCGGGCATATTCCACAAAGACGTCACCAAAATGGGAAGCCCAGCGCCCTCTTACCTTATCCATTTCCAGCAGCCAGCCAACAAACGGCGACTCCGGCTCACGACGGAACAGCGGATAAACCGGCAAACGCAAAGTCAGGCCAATGGTTTTGAGCAAGCTACGCAAACCACGACCATTAACACTTTCCCAACGCACAGCATGGTTCCCGACCCGGAAGCGACGCTGGCGCATCCACTTGAAGCCCGCACGAGATGCCGGCACTTCTTCGTAAATCCAGGCATCTTCAGACCACGCCATGGCATGGCCGCGATAAAACAGCTTGCGGAAGAATACGGTATCACCGCCACCGGACAAACCGAATGCCTCATCAAACAAGGGCCGTGGCTCCTTGGCAATGGCGTGCATGTTTACCAGAAAATTGCAGGTACAAAATACAAAGGGCTTGCCGTCCAATGATTGTTTCTGCACCGACCAGTAACGCGCATATTTTTCCAGATGGCGAGCAGACTCTGGAAATACAGGACGGACAGGCCCGCCAACAATACTGGCGTTATTGATAGCCTGGGTTTTAAGCAATTCGCTCAACCAGCGATCAGTCGGCCACTCATCATCATCCAGCATGGCCATGAACTGTACGCCAAGGCGCTCCGCCTCTGTAAATACCGCATTGCGCGCTGCAGAAATACCAGGCTGCGTTTCCACCAGATAACGCACATCAAGACCATGAGCCTGTGCAAAACCATCAATGGCCTGTGGTACTGCCGGGTCGTTACCATCATTATCAACAACAATGATCACACACTGCTCATTAACAGCCTTGATAGTGCCAGCCAGATGCTGGAACAGTCTTTCAAGTGAATGCAGGCGTTTATAGGTACAAAAACCAACGGCAACTATAGGTGAATTCATTTTTGACTCACATGATACTTAAGAATAGCGCGAAGAGCGGGAACCAGTCACACCCATTAAACGCCCAGAAAAATGTGCCAACATCAAAAAAGATGAGGCAAATTCATTCTTCTTGATTAGTAACAAATTTTTTAGGCATTTCAAAATTGAGCCCAAAAAACCTTTCACAGCATTCATAATTGTTAGCAAAGTACCATCAAATGAACGATCAATACTAGCCATATACTTACCCGTCGTATAGTAACGCCCAATTATCTTTTTAACTTGCAACCGCTCTACTGGGGTCGGCTCAGTCAGATAAGCATCAGCAGACCATGCAAAACGAGCATCTTTGGCACGAAGCCGTCTGAAAAATGCATAATCCTCTCCTCCTGACAAACCATACGCCATGTCAAAAAAAGGGTAGTCAATATAACTCTCAATTGACCGTGAAATAACGATATTTTGAGCTCCGCTCAATATATCCACATACCCAGTAGACCTTGTTGACCTAGCCGCATACAAGCTATTCCGAGCAAAAATATTACTTTCTCGTGGTATATCCCCGAGAACAGGGCCTCCATAAACCTCAGCCGGGTACATATTAATGGTTTCGAATAAACTTGAAAACCAGCCTGGCATCACAAAACCGTCATCATCCAGCATGATTAGATATTCCCACGCGGGGAAATGGTCAACAGCATGCTGAACCAAAGCATTACGCACCTGCGAAATACCTCTTTCAGGAACAGGAATACAAGTCAAGTTCGAAAATAAAGACTTATACTCTTCGACAATTGCTGGAACATCCACACCACAGTCATTATCACCAATGACAATGGCCACATCCTTGCTCAGCAACTCAGACTGAAGTGAATTCAACAGCTTCCGTAATAATACAGGACGGCGGAAGGTAGGGATTAATATCACAGACAAAGTAGACAAATTCATATTATCAAACAACAGTAGTGATACTTGATTTAACAGCCAATGCACGAAGACCAATTAATGTAAACATAGTAATACCTGGCGAAAAGACCTCATGCGTCTCCGAGAAACCACCAATTATAAACAAAATTGCAACTGATGAGCATGCGAGTGAATACTTGTTTGGAAATAGGTAGTATTGAAAGAAACCAAAATAAAAAATCAGATAAATAAAACATATAAGGCCTAGCACACCTGACTCACCAAAAACTGCCAAATAGACATTATGAGGTGTCAAGATTGCACCCATTTCTTGCAAACGATACGCAATTGGCCAAGTCACTTCCTGTCTCTTATACACATCTCCGAGCCCACGAGACGAACGCAAAAAAGGGGGGGGGGGGGGGGGGGGGGGGGGGGGGGGGGGGGGGGGGGGGGGGGGGGG
>NZ_JAELUD010000104.1:0-10180 GCF_016429185.1 Aquitalea sp. ASV11 | reverse complement strand
CCTGGGTGTGGCCGTTGTACTCGGTGACGATCATGATTTCGGGCTTGTTGCTGGTGACGATGCCGGCGTACTTGGCCAGGTCGATGACCGGGACCAGCGAGCCACGCAGGCTGACCATGCCTTCAACCGAGGAGGGCATTTCGGGTGCGGAAGTGATTTCGGGCGTCCGCATGACTTCGCGGACCTTGAAGACGTTGATGCCGAAGACTTCCTTCCTCCCGGTACGCTGGTCGTGACCCAGGGAGAACAGCAGGATTTCCAGCTTGTTGGTCCCTGCCAGTTTTGTTCTGGCATCGATTTTTTTTAGCAGATCTGACACGAAAGCACCCTAGGCAATAAGTGGAAGAAATACGGCACACAAACAGACCGGTTTGCCTTGCGGGCCCGGCTTGTGCTGTGCAGCATTCAGATATTCACGGTATAGCGGAAACGGTTCCAGTTGGCTGCTGGCTTTGCATGTGCCGGTGCTTGAACTGGATTTTTTAGAATTCATTTAAATTTATTCTGGTTTTTATTGATTGTTCAGTATTGCGCCAATAAACCACACTATAGCCACTGTCATTGAAAACAGCCAAGCACTGCCAGATTATTTATGCGGCAGGTCAAATGAATGGATGTATGCGGGCAGTAAAAACATTCCCGGATGACATGATTTTCCGCCTGGCCTGCAACAGCGTCCGTGCTCATGGTGTATTCACTGGGCCTGCATCTTGCGACGGCAAGCGGCACATCACGCTGCTGCGCAGTTGCTTGCGCTGGCTGTCTGCTGCCAGGTCGACAATCCAGCCACCGGGGGCATTGGACATCAGCAAGGCCACACGCTGCCCCTTGCCTTGCATGATGTCACGGTAAACCGTGGCGTCATCCACATGCAGCTGCCCCTGATCGGTAGTAATGCTGTAACTGGTGACAAATGCACTGCCTTTGGCTTCCGGATATTCCCGCCCCCAGCCAATCAGGAAATGGCGGACCTGGCAAAGCCCGGACGCCTCGGATGGCGCATGGGGTTTGGCCGGGGCCGACCAGGATTGCAGCAAGTCCTTGCCGCTTTGCAGCCAGCTGCTGCAGCCAGCCAGCAGCAAGGTACACAGAATGAGTATGGCCCGCATGGGACTCCGGATATTCAACAATGCCGCCATGTAGCGGTGTCTCAACGCGACATGGCAACAGGATGGCATTGCCATGTGTCACGTCATGGTTGGCGCATGCTACCGTAAATTTGCCGCTCTGCGGAATGCCTGCCCATGTAAATCCTGCGTGCAGGGGGATTGCCCCTTTTATGGTGCGGGCATGTTTATTGCTGTGGTTTATCTCATCCTGTCACCGACAACGCATGTTCAGCCCGATGCCCAGCACACAATCCTTGCGTCCTGTTTCCCTGCATGCCCATGCCGTGAACGGTTTCCAGCCGGCGGCACTGGAAAACCTGATTCATCATCTTGATGGCATGGCCTATCGCGGTCGGCATGACCCGGAGCGTCACATGCAGTTTGTCAGTCGTGGTTGCCTGGCCTTGTGCGGTTACAGCGCGGCCCAGCTGACCGCTAGTAGCGGCGGCTGGATGGGTGTGATCCACAAGGATGACCGCCAGGCGGTGGCCGAGGCGCTGGCCAGCAGCCTGCGTGGCAATGGCCGTTTTGCCTTGCAGTACCGGATACGGACTGCGGGTGGCCAGCTGCGTCATGTACGGGAAAGCGGTGTGGCGTCGCCGGATGGCGATGGCATGGTGCTGGAAGGCTTCGTGATGGATGTAACCAGCCAGCAGCGCACTATTCGTGCATTGGCCCAGGCCGAGATGCGATATCGCACCATTTTCGAGCATGCGCAGGAGGGAATTTTCCAGAGCAGCAAGACCGGTCGTTACCTGGCGGCCAATCCGGCCCTGGCACGGCTGTATGGTTATGCCTCGCCGGAGGAGCTGATCCTGAATCTGTCCGACATCAGTTGCCAGCTGTATGTGGAAGCCGGTCGGCGCGAGGAATTCCTGCGGCTGATGGAAACGGCGGGCGAGGTGGTGAATTTCGAGTCCGAGGTGTATCGCAAGGATGGCCAGCGCATCTGGATATCCGAGAATGCGCATGTGGTGTCATCGGAACACGGCCGTTTCCTGTATTACGAGGGCACGGTGCAGGATATTTCCGAACGCAAGCATTACCAGCAACAACTGGAAATGCAGGCCAATTTTGACGCGCTCACCGGACTGCCCAACCGCGCCTTGCTGTACGACAGGCTGAAGCAGAGTGTGGCCAGGGCCGCGCGGGCGCAAAGCAGGCTGGCGGTGGTGTTCATCGATCTGGACAACTTCAAGTTCATCAACGACAACCTGGGGCATGACGCGGGCGACCAGTTGCTCAAGACCGTGGCCGGGCGTATTGCCGGCAGCATCCGCAAGCTCGATACCGTGGCCAGGCTGGGCGGGGACGAGTTTGTGCTGATCCTGAATGATCTGGACAGCGAGGAGGGCCTGTGGACCTTGCTCGAACGCATCCGGCTCAAGACCAGCCAGCCGGTGCTGCTGCAAGAGCACAGTTGCAATGTCAGCGCCAGCATGGGGGTGGCACTGTACCCGCGCGACGGCGTGGATGAGCAGACCTTGCTGCGCCACGCCGATGTGGCCATGTATGCCGCCAAGGCGGCAGGCAAGGATAATCTGCATTTCTTTACTGGCAAGCTGGACCAACAGTCCGACGAGCGCTTCACGCTGGAGCGCGAAATGCGGCTGGCGCTGGAGCAGGATGATTTCAGCGTGGCCTATCAGCCCAAGTTCGACCGGCACGGCAAGGTGGTCGGCGTGGAGGCGCTGGCGCGCTGGCACCACGCCCAGCTGGGTGATATCGGGCCGGACCGCTTCATTCCGGTGGCGGAGGAGTGCGGCTTGATCCTGCCGTTGACCATGTCCATCCTGCGCAAGGCCAGCATGGCCATTGCCCGCTATAACCGCATGGCGGCCAGCAGCATCAGTCTGGCGGTCAATCTGTCACCACGCCTGTTCGAGCGCGACCACCTGTGTCGCGAGCTGGCCAGCGCACTGGCCGACAGCGGCTTGTCACCTGATTTGCTGGAGCTGGAAATCACCGAATCCCTGCTGCTGGGCGATACCGAACACATCATCAGCCAGATGCAGGAATTACAGGGCTGGGGCGCGCAACTGGCGATGGACGATTTTGGCACCGGTTACTCCTCGCTGGCTTATCTGGTGCGCTTTCCGCTTGGCATCATCAAGATAGACCGTAGTCTGGTGGCAGGTATAGAAAGCAACGAACAGCAACGCATGGTGGTGAGCGCCGTGGTGACGCTGGGACGCAATCTGGGCAAGACGGTGGTGGCCGAAGGCGTGGAAACGGCAGAGCAATTGCAGCTGCTGCGCGAGATGGAATGTTGCCAGTACCAGGGCTTCGGCCTGTCGGTGCCGCTGAGTGAGGCGGCCTTGTACGGCCGCCTGCAACAGGAGGCGGCCTGTTGTGGCTGAAGTCCTCAGTCCTGCTGTGCGGCCAGTGCCAGTTGTTGCTGCAGGTGCAGCCAGCCGGCCTCGGCAGCACTGCCGTCCTTGAGTACCACGCCGGTGCCACTGCTGCGACCTGCGCGGATCAGCCAGGCCAGCTTGTAGGCGGCCAGCGGGTAGGGCAGGCCTTGTGGGCGCACATTGGAAATGCAGTTGCGCTGAGAGTCCATACAGCCTACCCGTGGTGCGCTGGTGAGATACACCCCCAGGCTGTCCGGTGAGCTCAGACCGGGGCGCTCGCCAATCAGCATCACCACCATGGCCGCCTGCAGGCATTCACCCACTTCATCGGCCAGGGCCACCCGCGCTTCGGTGGCCAGTACCACCGGCCCCACCCGCAAACCCTGCTCCTGCAACAGCGGCAGGGTGGCGGCAATCAGCGGCACGGCATGGCTGGCCACGGCGCGGGCCGACAAGCCATCTCCCACCACGAACAGCACATCACAGGGTTCGACTCCGGCAGCCAGCAGGCTGGCGCGGCTGTCCGGGTGCAGGCGACGGCCCTGGTCCGGCCGTTGCAGATAGGCTGCGCGGCTGGGGGCTGCGCTGCGCACTTGCAGGCTGGGCAGTTGCAGGTCTTGCAGGGACGCGCTCAGTGCGGACAGCTCCAGCGGCGTGTGCACGGCATCACGCGCCTGGGCATGGGCCAGGGCAAAGCGCAGGGTTTCGCGCGTGGGCAGGCTGGAGCCCACCCGTCCCAGCGCAATGCGGGCTACGGTGTGGCTGGCCAGCTCCTGCCAGCTGTCTTCGGTGATGGCACTGTTGCCGGTGGTGGCCGGGCTGAACGGGGCATTCATCGGAAGGTCTCCATCAATTGCAGCAAGGCTTGCTGGCGGTCTTGCGCCTGTAGCTTGCCGGCGCGGGTAATGGCCATGCTTTCCAGCCAGTCTTCAAACTCCGGGGCCCGCTTCAGCCCCAGCAGCTGACGCAGGTAGAGTGCATCGTGAAACGAGGTGCTCTGATAGCCCAGCATGATGTCGTCGGCACCGGGCACGCCAATGATGAAATGAATGCCCGCCGTGCCCAAGAGGGTGAGCAGGCTGTCCATATCGTCCTGGTCGGCTTCGGCATGGTTGGTATAGCAGATGTCGCAGCCCATGGGCAGGCCCAGCAGCTTGCCGCAGAAATGGTCTTCAAGCCCGGCGCGGATGATCTGCTTGCCGTTGTACAGGTATTCCGGGCCGATGAAGCCCACTACGGTATTCACCAGCAAGGGTGAAAAATGCCGCGCCACTGCATAGGCGCGCACTTCGCAGGTTTGCTGGTCCACTCCCCAGTGGGCGTTGGCCGACAGCGCGCTGCCCTGGCCGGTTTCGAAGTACATCACATTGTCGCCCACCGTGCCGCGGCGCAGCTCCAGTGCGGCCTGCTGTGCTTCGCCCAGCACTGCCAGATTGATGCCGAAGCCACTATTGGCTTTTTCCGTGCCGGCAATCGACTGGAATACCAGATCCACCGGTGCGCCGCGCTTGATCAATTCCAGCGTGCTGGTGACGTGGGTGAGCACGCAGCTTTGGGTGGGAATGGCATAGCGCTGGCGCACTTCGTCCATCATCGCCAGCATGGTGTGGATGGCTTCCGGACTGTCGCTGGCCGGATTGATGCCGATTACCGCATCGCCAGCGCCGTACAGCAGGCCATCCAGCATGGCGGCGGCAATGCCGCGTGCGTCGTCGGTGGGGTGGTTGGGCTGCAGGCGCACGCCCATATGGCCGGGCAGGCCCTGCGTGTTGCGAAAACGGGTGATCACCCGGCATTTGCTGGCCACCCATATCAGGTCCTGGTTGCGCATCAGCTTGCTGACGGCGGATACCATTTCCGGGGTCAGGCCGGGCGCCACGGCGGCCAGCGTGTGGCTGTTGGCGGCATCAGACAGCAGCCAGTCGCGCAGGCCACCCACGGTCAGGTGGCGAATGGGGGCAAAGGCGTGGGCGTCGTGGCTGTCGATGATCAGGCGGCTGACTTCGTCTTCTTCGTAGGGAATCAGCAGCTCTTGCAAGAAGGTGGTGAGTGGCACGTCGGCCAGACACATTTGTGCCGCCACACGCTCTTCGGCGCTGCTGGCGGCTATCCCGGCCAGCTGGTCGCCCGAACGCAAGGGCGTGGCGCGGGCCAGCAGGGTTTTCAGGTCGTCAAACTGGTAACGGCGCGGGCCGATGGTGATGGCGTAGGACATGGTTTACCGGGGTGTGCCGGGCACACCCCGCCTCTCTCTTATTCGCTACGGGCAACAGCAGGTTTCAGCGTGGTGGCATCGCCACCTTCCAGCAGATGATCGCTGGCGGCAGCGGCACGCTGGCGATGGGTCAGCAGGTAGTAGGCATAGGCCACGGCCAGGCTGCCGGCAAAAATCAGTGCCAGCAACTGGTTGTACCAGATCATGGCCACCAGGCATACCACCGCGCAGGCCAGTGCCAGACCGGGCAGCAGCGGGTAGGCCGGTGCGCTGAACGGACGGGTCAGGGTGGGTTCGCTGCGGCGCAGTTTGAACAGGGCCAGCATGGACACGATGTACATCACGATGGCACCGAACACCGACAGGGTGACGATGTTGGCGGTCAGCGGCTGACCGGCAATCTGGATCAGGTCGTCACTGAAGATGGCGGCAATGCCGACAATCCCGCCCACGATGATGGCACGATGCGGCGTCTTGAAGCGCGGGTGGATGACAGCCAGCATCGGCGGCAGGTAACCGGCACGGGCCAGCGCGAAAATCTGGCGCGAATAGCCCATGATGATGCCGTGGAAGCTGGCAATCAGGCCCAAGAGGCCCAGCCATACCAGCATGTGCAGCCAGCCGCTGTTGCTGCCCACGATCAGCTTCATGGCTTGCGGCAGCGGGTCGTTGATATTGGCCAGCTTGCTCCAGTCACCGGCACCACCCGCCATGATCATCACGCCCATGGCCAGTGCCACCAGGGTGAGGATGCCGGCTACATAGGCGCGCGGAATGGTGCGGCTGGGGTCCTTGGCTTCCTCGGCGGCCATGGCAGCGCCTTCGATGGCCAGGAAGAACCAGATGGCAAACGGAATGGCGGCAAACATGCCACCGATGGCGCTCAGGCTGAAGCTGTCGCTACCGGCCCAGCCGTGGTGGGTGAAGTTGTCCCAGCTGAAGCCCGGCGACACCACGCCCATGAACAGCAGCAACTCGAAAATGGCCAGCAGGGTGACCACCAGCTCGAAGGCGGCCGCCACGCTGACGCCGACAATATTCAGCGCCATGAACACGATGTAGGCACCACAGGCAATCCACTTGGCGCTTAGGCCGGGAAACTGCACGTTGAGATAGGCACCGATAGCCAGCGCGATGGCGGGCGGGGCAAATACGAATTCGCACAAGGTGGCATAACCGGCGATAAAACCGCCGATCGGGCCGAAAGCGCGACGGGCATAGGCAAACGGGCCGCCCGCATGCGGAATGGCGGTGGTCAGCTCGGTAAAGCTGAAGATGAAGGCGGTATACATGATGGCGACAAACACCGAGCTGAGCAGAAAGCCCAGCGTACCGGCCTGGGCCCAGCCATAGCTCCAGCCGAAGTATTCTCCCGAGATCACCAGCCCGACGGCGATCCCCCATAGTTGCCAGCCGCCCAGCTTGCGCGCCAGACCGTGATTGCTGTTGCTCATGACATTTCCTCTTTTTTGACTCACTTCTCCCTGCCCGGTGCAGTGCATCCGGGGCCTGATCACCATGCTAGGCAGGGTGTTGCGGCGGCCGTTATCGAAAATCGGAAAACAGCAAGGCCGTCCGTGACAGCCAACTGCCGCCGCGCATGTCTGTGAGAGACAGTTTTGCAAGCGGCATGCCAGCTGTGGGCTGCCTGATAGTGCAGAGTGTGGCAATTTTTGCTGTGAATCAGCACCGTGATGAGGCATGCAA
This sequence comes from Aquitalea sp. ASV11, assembly GCF_016429185.1. Classification (NCBI taxonomy): domain Bacteria; kingdom Pseudomonadati; phylum Pseudomonadota; class Betaproteobacteria; order Neisseriales; family Chromobacteriaceae; genus Aquitalea; species Aquitalea sp. ASV11. Next base: position 2,795 of record NZ_JAELUD010000104.1, on the reverse strand, counting down.
GCCCCGTGTTTGCACCGTGACGGTGAAATTTCCGATTTATGACAGCAAGAAGTCGTAAATACGCAGGCAAAGCTGGTGTGTTTCTTGCTATATCCTTGCAGATCAATGTATTGGGAGCCGCACATGGACCCGCTAAGCCAAGGATTGTCCCTGCAGTTTGTTACCCGCCTGGCGGATGACGCGGCGGATCAAGCCGCCTTCATCAGCGGCTGGGAGCAGGATTACGCGCAGATTTCCTGTGGCCGTTTTGCCGGGCGGCTGGATGAGCTGTGTCTGGGACGCTTGCAGGTGTTCCGCGAATACTCGGCCCGCGAAACCTACCAGCAATGCCAGCCCTGGCGTGGTGCCATCTGGTTTGGCATACCGGCACCGGGCAGTGGTGAGCGTTTGCGCTTTCATGGCCGCAGCGTGCCGCCTGCCGCCGTGCTGGTGGCCATGGGCGGCAGTGACTTCACCCTGCGCACGCCGGACGACTTCACCATTTACGGCATCGTGCTGGAGCAGGAAGTGCTGGCCTCGCGTCATCAGCAACTGTTTGGCCGCGACTTGCCTGCGCACTGGCTGCAAAGCGCTGCCGTACGTCTGCCCGAAGCCAGCCACCGGCTGCTGTGTGGCCAGATTTACGAGCTGCTGGCGCTGGCGCGGCAAACGCCGGACAGCATTGGCCGCCAATTACTGCTGGATTGTTCGGTGGATGCCTTGTTGCTGGCCTTGAGTGAGGGGCAGGCGGAGGCTTCGCTAAGGCGCGAGGGCAGCAGCCAGCGCCATTGGCAATGGGTGGAACAAGCCCGGCAGCGTGCATTGCAACCGGCCAGCCAGTGGCTGACGGTGGAAGGACTGTGCCGGGAATTACATGTGACCCGCCGCACTCTGCAAAACGGGTTTCAGGAAGTCACCGCCATGAGCCCGCTGCCCTTCCTGCGGGCACTGAGGCTGAATCAGGTGCGCCGTCTGCTGCGCTCGCCACAGGGCAGCGCGGACAGCATCCAGCAACTGGCGGAAGACTGGGGCTTTGCCAGCCCCAGCCATTTCAGCTACGACTACCGCCGCCTGTTTGGCGAAACCCCCAGCCAGACCCGTCAGCAGCCGCAGCGCCTGAGTGCTTTCAGGCTGGACGCAGCTTGAGCTGCTGCTGGGCCAGCATGCCCACCCGGGTGAGGGCGGCGACATAGCGTTCATCCAGCGGATAGCAGCAGGACAGGCGCATGGCATTGCGGTAGCGCCCGCCGGGTGAATACAAGGGCCCGGGCATGATGCTGATGTTCTCGGCAATGGCGGCATGAAACAGCGCCACGCTGTCGCAGCCTTCCGGCAGTTCCAGCCAGATCAGAAAGCCGCCGGCCGGGTCGGTAGCGCGCGTGCCAGCCGGGAAGTGACGGGCAATCAGGCCGCGCACTTTTTCCACATGCTGGGCGTAGTGGCGCTTGAGCGCGCGCAGGTGGTGGTCGTAGCCGCCGGATTCCAGAAATGCCCCCAGCGTTTCCGACAGCACCATGGGCTGGGCCACTGAAGAAGCAAATTTCAGCTTGCGCAGTGCCGGGCCAAAGCGGCCACCTTCCATCCAGCCGATGCGAAAATCCGGTGCCAGTGTCTTGGTATAGCTGGTGCAGAAGATGATCCAGCCGTCTTCATCAAAAGCCTTGGCCGCCGGGGCCTGGGTGTCGCTGAATTGCAATTCGGCATACAGCCCGTCCTCGATCAGCGGCACCTGATAGTGATTCACCAGTCGCGCCAGCCGTTTCTTGGCTTCCAGCGGCATGCTGCAACCCAGCGGGTTGTGCACATTGGGCATGGCCACCAGCGCGCTGATACGCTCTTCGGACAGCAGCAGCTCTACAGCATCCACCGAAATGCCGTGCTGCGGGTCGGTGGGAATCTCCACGGCTTTCAGACCCAGGCTGGCAAACAGCGGCAAGAGGTTGAAATAGGTGGGCGATTCCAGCCCCACGGCGTCGCCCGGTTTGGTAACAGCGCGCAATGCCAGTTGCAATGCCTCCATGCAGCCATTGGTCAGGATGATGTTTTCCGCCTGCAATGCCATGCCCAGCTCCAGGCTGCGGCGGGCAATCTGTACCCGTAGCCGCTCGGAACCCGGTGGCAGCGCGTAAGTGCTGACCATGCCGGGCTGACGCCGCAATATCTGCCCCATCAGCCTGGCCAGTTTGTTGCCGGGGTAGAAGTCGCTGCCACGCGGGCAGGCCAGCGCCAGGTCGATGAAGCCGGGGGTTTGCTGTGCATCCAGCACTGCGCCTATCAAATCCAGTACCTTGCTTTCGGTCGGCTTGGCCACACTGCTTTGCGTCATGGCCGGGCGGGCGGGCGAGGGCAGCCTGGCCCGTACGTAATAGCCGGACTGCGGCCGCGCCTCGATCAGTCCGCGGTCTTCCAGCACCCGGTAAGCCGCCACCACCGTGTTCAGGCTCAGTTGCCTGCTTTGCGAGGTGCGCCGTACCGAGGGCAGGCGTGAGCCGGGCGGCAAGGTGCCACGGGCAATGGCCAGCGACAGGTCTTCTGCCAGTTGCTGGTACAAGGTGGCATTGGCGCTTGGGCTGTGGGGCAGGTTTTCGGGTGGCATGGCGAATGTTCCGGGCAAGACTGAGGCAAGCATCAACAATGCCGCAGCAGAGTGGCTGGCGACAGTGACAGTGCTCATCATAGTGTGTGGTGACAGTTGGGGTAAACCGCTCACTGTCACCATCACAATAGTGAATTGTTGAATCTGTCACCATCGGGCCTGGCTCCGTAGCATGAAGGGGTAGCAGCGCCATCCGGCGCATGCACGGTGACAAGGAGCC
>NZ_JAELUD010000103.1:0-10714 GCF_016429185.1 Aquitalea sp. ASV11 | reverse complement strand
CGCCAGCACTTTGCCCCGTGGGACCCCAAGCCCGGTGACATGTTCTACACCGAGCTGTACTGGACCATGCAGTTGCGCCAGCAGGCGCTGGGCTGGGAGCAGGGCATGTGCGCGCGCTATTTGCTTACCCTGCCGGAAGAGCCGCAGCGCATTGTCGGGACAGTGAGCCTGAGCAATATCGTGCGCGGGGTGTTTCAGGCGGCACATCTGGGTTACGGCCTCGACCACACCCTGCAAGGGCAGGGGCTGATGCACGAAGCGGTCTGCGAGATCATCCGCTTTGCCTTTGACGACTTGCGCCTGCATCGCCTGCAAGCCAATTACCAGCCGCACAACCAGCGCAGCGCCGCCTTGCTGCGGCGCCTGGGCTTTGTCGAGGAAGGCCTGGCGCGCGATTACCTGTATATCAACGGCGCATGGCGCGACCATGTGCTTACCTCGCTGACCAATCCGCAGTTCGATCCGGCGCGTATGCTGGCCTGATTGCAGCATTGCGGTTGTCATGTCCTGCCGATTCGTGTTTTCTTAAGCCATGCCTGCGCCTGCGCGCAGCCTGATGGAAACAGTTGCGTCCCCGGCCTTGCCGGCAAGCGCACAACCGGCAACGAGGAAAACATGGAGCACTTCACCTTGCAGGTGGCCGATGGTCACCGCATTCATGGCTGCAGCTGGCAGCCGCCGGCAGGCGTGGCGGTACGTGCCGCATTGCTGATCTGCCACGGCATGAGCGAACATGCCGCCCGTTACCAGCCGCTGGCGGAGCAACTGGTACAACACGGCATTGCGGTTTATGCCCACGACCATCGCGGCCATGGCCCGCATGCTGCCCGTCATGGCTGGTTTTCCGCCGAGGATGGCTGGAACAAGGTGGTGGCGGATGTCGACCACGTGCGCCAGTTTGTCGCCAGCCAGCATCCCTGCCTGCCACTGATTCTGCTGGGTCACAGCATGGGTTCCTTCATGGCCCGGCATTACTTTTTGCACCATGGTGCCAAGCTTGACGGGCTGGTGTTGTCGGCCACCGGTTACCGGCAGCGTCCGCTGGCCTGGCTGCTGCGCCAGCTGGCCCGGCTGGCAGGCAAGCTGGGTGGGGACGATGTGCCATCCGCCTTCATGGCAAGACTGATTTTTGGAAGCTTCAATCTGGGCTTTTTCCCGGCCCGCACCAAGGCGGACTGGTTGTCACGTGACACGGCACAAGTGGATGCCTATCTGGCCGATCCCTTATGCGGCTTCGACCCCGCACCCGGACTGTGGGCGGACCTGTTTGGCGGCATCATCGCGCTGGAACGTGGCGAGGCACAGCCGGTCAGCACGCTACCGCACCATTGCCCGGTGTACTTGCTGGCGGGCAGCCGCGATCCGGTCAGTCTTGGGCGGCTGGCGCTGGGCCAGCTGGAAATCCGCTATCGGGAGGCCGGCCTGCTGAATGTCAGCAGCAAGGTTTACCCCGGCGGGCGGCATGAGATGTTCAACGAAACCAATCGGGAAGAAGTGGTGACCGACCTGCTGCAATGGCTGGATGCGGCCATTCAGGCGGCAACGCGGCGGCGCGCCTAGACCGCATGCGCCACATGCCAGCGCCAGGCAATCCAGCAGCCCCATGCTAGCCAGTGTGCCAGCACGATCAGCCAGAACATCAGCTGATAGCTGCCCTTGCTGGATTTGTGGTGCAGCCAGTACTGGCCGAGCAAGCCGCCCGGCCAGCCGCCCAATAGCTCCAGCCAGTGCAGCAGTTTTTCCGGTGTACGCCGACCGTGATGCACGGCCTGGCGCTTGTCCCAGCCATACACGGCAAAGGTCAGCACGCTCATGGCGAGGTAGAGCAGGACAGGCCAGAACAGGCTGTCGGTGAGCGCAAAGCTGCTGGCCGCCAGCAAGGGTGGCAGGGCAAGCAGCTTGGCCAGCGGGCGGGGCAGGGACATGGGTTTTCCAGCAGAAAAGACACAGTGTAAGCAGGCTGCCTGTACACGCCAAGCAGGGTGAGCGCGCATACGCGGTGCAGGAGCACATCCGGGCGATGGCTTGCGTTGACAACTTACTTACTAGTAAGTATTGTCGAGTGACAATAATGCATGCCATGCCGGCAAATGACCGGCAGCTGAACCACAATCAGGGTGAGCGCCTGCTCGCCACGTCGACGAGGACGAAACATGACTGCATATCCGCATTTGCTGGCCCCGCTGGACCTGGGCTTTACCACACTGAAAAACCGCGTGTTGATGGGCTCCATGCATACCGGGCTGGAAGAAGCGCCAGGTGGTTTCGACAAGATGGCTGCCTTCTACGCCGAACGCGCCCGTGGTGGTGTCGGCCTGATCGTGACCGGCGGGGTGGGACCGAATGCGGAAGGCTGTGTGGCCGAAGGCGCATCCATGCTGGCCGATGAACAGCACGTGCCGGACCACCGCAAGGTGACCGATGCCGTCCATGCGGCGGGCGGCAAGATTGCGCTGCAGATTCTGCATTCCGGCCGTTACAGTTTTCAGGAAAAATGCGTGTCGGCCTCGCCGCTCATTGCGCCGATCAACTTCTACCGCCCGCGCGAACTGTCCGATGCCGAGGTGTGGCAAACCATTGCCGACTTCGCCCGCTGCGCCAGTCTCGCCCAGCAAGCCGGTTACGATGGCGTCGAGGTGATGGGCTCGGAAGGCTATCTGATCAACCAGTTCATCGCCCGTGCCACCAACAAGCGCACCGATGACTGGGGCGGCAGCTTTGAAAACCGCATCCGCTTCGCCATCGAAACGGTCAAGGCGGTACGTGCTGCAGTGGGCAGCAACTTCATCATCATCTACCGCCTGTCCATGCTGGACCTGGTGCAGGATGGCAGCAGCTGGGACGAGGTGGTGCAACTGGCGCAGGAGATCGAACGCGCCGGTGCCAGCATCATCAATACCGGCATCGGCTGGCATGAAGCCCGCGTCCCCACCATTGCCACCATGGTGCCGCGTGGCGGCTTTGCCTGGGTCACCAAAAAGCTGATGGGCAAGGTGAACATTCCACTGATCACCACCAACCGCATCAATACTCCGGAAGTGGCGGAAGACATCCTGGCCAGCGGCTGTGCCGACATGGTGTCGATGGCGCGTCCCTTCCTGGCCGACCCGGATTTCGTCAACAAGGCGGCAGCGGGCAAGGGCGATGAAATCAACACCTGCATCGGCTGCAATCAGGCCTGTCTGGACCACATCTTCCAGGGCAAGCTCACCAGCTGCCTGGTGAACCCGCGCGCCTGTCGCGAAACCGAACTCAACTACACCCCGGCACCGCAGCGCAAGAAAATTGCCGTGGTGGGCGCTGGCCCGGCAGGCCTTGCCTGTGCCACCGTTGCTGCCGAACGCGGCCATCAGGTGACATTGTTCGATGCCGCAGGCGAAATCGGTGGCCAGTTCAATGTGGCCAAGCGCATTCCGGGCAAGGAAGAATTCCATGAAACCCTGCGCTATTTCGACCGCCGTCTGGCCGCAACCGGCGTCACTTTGCGACTGAACACCCGCGCCGATGCCGCCATGCTGCGTGACTTCGACGAGGTGGTGCTTGCCACCGGCATTGCGCCGCGCCTGCCGCAGATCGACGGCATCGACCACCCCAAGGTGCTGAATTATCTGGACGTGCTCAAGCACGGCAAGCCGGTGGGCAAGCGTGTCGCCATCATTGGTGCCGGTGGCATCGGTTTTGATACCGCGGAATTCCTCACCCATGAAGGCAAGTCCACCTCGCTGGACGTGGCGGCTTTCATGCAGGAATGGGGCGTGGACATGCAGGTGGCACAGCCCGGTGGCCTCAGCCCGCAAGGCCCGCAGCCGCATGCCAGTCCGCGTGAGGTTTACCTGTTGCAGCGCAAGCAAAGCAAGGTGGGGGATGGCCTGGGCAAGACCACCGGCTGGATTCATCGCGCCAGCCTGCAAATGAAAAAGGTGAAGATGCTGTCCGGCGTCAGCTATCAGAAAATCGACGATGCCGGCCTGCATGTCATCATCAAGGATGAAGCACAGGTGTTGCCGGTGGATAACGTCATCATCTGTGCCGGTCAGGACCCGCTGCGCGAATTGCAGCAGCCGCTGCAGGATGCCGGCAAGACGGTACACCTGATTGGCGGTGCCGATGTGGCGGCGGAGCTGGATGCCAAACGTGCCATCCGTCAGGGCAGCGAGCTGGCGGCCAGTCTCTGATGACTTCAGCCACCCGCTGGCAGAAATGAAAATCCCCGCCGGCAATGGCGGGGATTTTTGTTGTCGGACTGGCGCAGGGCTTACAGGAAGTGACGCAGCGTGTCTTCCAGGTTCTTTTCGTTCAGACGGCCCAGCAGGCTGCCCACCTGCTTGCCATTGCGGTCCAGGATGATGCTGTAAGGCAGCGCACCGGCCGGATTGCCCAGGCTGCGCAGCAGGCTGAGGGTGTCGCTGTCGCCCAACACAATGGGGTAGTTGATTTTCAGCTGGCGGGCAAAGTTATAGGTTTCCGCCTTGTTGTCCAGCGCCACGCCCACTACCTCCACACCCTTGGGCGCCAGCCGCTCGCGCAGGGCATTGAGCATGGGCATTTCTTCACGGCAGGGGCTGCACCAGGTGGCCCAGAAGTTCACCAGCACCACCTTGCCCTGATACGCACGTAACGACACCGAACTGCCGCTCTGGTCGGTGAAACGGGTTTGCGCCAGCGTGGGCGCAGCGCTGGCAGCCAGTGGCAGCAGGCAGAGCAGGGCGGCCAGCAGTGTGGCGCGCAAGGATGTCAGGTTCATGTGGCCTCCGGAACGAGCTTGCAGAATGGGAAAACGGGTTTGCTGCCTTTGGAGAGAGGGCGCAGGCGCAAGTTTCGCTCCGCATGCACAAAAAAGTTTCATGTTAAAATGTTCAGTTGAATTTTATTCGGAGTGAGCATGTCTCTCCTGGTATGCGGGGCGCTCGCCTACGATACGCTGTTCTCGTTTCACGGTCGATTCGACAGTCAGATCCTGCCCGATCAGCTGCACAAGATTTCCACCACTTTTCTGGCTCCCACCATGCGACGCGAATTCGGCGGCATGGCGGGCAATATCGCCTACAGCCTCACCCTGCTGGGCGAAAAGCCGCTGGTGATGGGCACGGTGGGCGAGGACTTCCAGCCCTATCGCCAGCACCTGCTGCGTGCCGGGGTGGATGACAGCCATATCCGGCTGATCCGCAAGCAATACACCGCCCAGTGCTTCGGCATTGCCGATGAAGACGGCAACCAGCTGATGGCATTTCATCCCGGCGCGATGGACTTTTCCACTGACAACCACATCGCGGATATCCAGCAGCCGGTAGAGCTGGCCATCCTGTCGCCCGGTGGCCATCGTGCCTTCCTGCAGCACTCGCAGGAGCTGTCCGCTGCCGGCATTCCCTTCATTTTCGACCCGGGCCAGGAGCTGCCGCTGCTGTCGCGTGAGGAAATCCACCAGATTGTCGAGCTGGCCAGCTACATCACCATCAACGACTACGAAAGCGAGCTGATGCGCGAACGCGCCGGGCTGACGGTGGACGATCTGCGGCGCAAGGTGCAGGCGGTGGTGGTGACCCGTGGCTCGCGCGGGGCCGATCTCTACGTGGGGGCCGACCACATCCACCTGCCTCGGGTGGAAATGCCGCAGCCGCCGGTGGACCCGATGGGCTGTGGCGATGCCTTCCGCGCCGGGCTGATGTTCGGCATCAGCCGCCAGCTGGACTGGCAACTGACCGGGCGTCTGGCCAATATGATCGGTGCCATCAAGGTCACCACCGCCGGTTGCCAGAACCACTTCTTCGACTGGGAACAACTGCGTGCCATGTACCAGCGCACCTATGGAGAAGCATGGCCACTGGCTTGATCAGCCAGCATCACGCCGGGGGAAGCGCGCGCAGGATGGCGCACCGCGCGCTTCCCCATGGCACACAATGAAGCATTCCTTCATGCGAGAGGGTTGAATTCCCCAAGGCCAACCCCCACCATAGACCAATTACTCGCAAGTCATCCGACGCCTAGGGGAGCCCATGACCGTCCCACATCTGTCCACCGCATTGACCGGCCCGTTGCTGGAGCTGGAAAGCCGCATCCTGACCGCCCAACCCCATATCGAGCACTGGTTCCGCAGTCAGTGGCATAACCACGCCGCACCGTTTTACGGCTCGGTTGACCTGCGCAACAGCGGTTTCAAGCTGGCCCCGGTAGACATGAACCTGTTCCCTGGCGGGCACAACAACCTGAACCCGGACTTCCTGCCGCTATCCATCCAGGCGGCTCAGGCTGCCGTGGAAAAAGTCTGTCCGGAAGCGCGCAGCATCCTGCTGATTCCGGAAAACCACACTCGCAATACCTTCTATCTGCAAAATGTGGCCACGCTGGTGCATATTTTCGAGCAAGCCGGTCTGAGGGTGCGCCTGGGTACGCTGAACCCGGAAATCACCGAAGTCACCGAGCTGACCAGCGCTGGTGGCGACATCGTCAAGCTCGAACCCATCCTGCGCCAGGGCAATCGCCTGCGGCTGGCAGATGGCTTCAACCCCTGCGTGGTGTTGCTGAATAATGATCTGTCCGGTGGCATTCCCGACATCCTGAAGGACCTGGAACAAAACCTGCTGCCGCCGCTGCATGCCGGCTGGGCCGTGCGCCGCAAGAGCAACCACTTCACCGCCTACGATCAGGTGGCCGACCAGTTTGCCCAGCTGATTTCCATCGACCCGTGGATGATCAACCCCTACTTCGTCAACTGTAGCGGGCTGGATTTCCATGCCCGTCAGGGCGAGGATGCGCTGGCCGAAGCCGTGGCAGGGACGCTGGACAAGATTGCCGCCAAATACCGTGAATACGGCATCAAGAACGACCCCTTTGTCATCGTAAAGGCCGATGCCGGCACCTACGGCATGGGCGTGATGAGCGTGAAGAGCCCGGAAGAAGTCATCGGCCTCAACCGCAAGGCGCGCAACAAGATGTCGGTGGTGAAAGAAGGGCTGGAAGTTTCCGAAGTCATCGTGCAGGAAGGTGTGTACACCTTCGAAACCGTGGACGATGCGGTGGCCGAGCCGGTGGTGTACATGATGGACCGCTTTGTCACCGGTGGTTTCTACCGCGTGCACACCGGCCGTGGCATTGACGAAAACCTCAACGCACCGGGCATGCAGTTTGTGCCGCTGTCGTTCGAAACCCCCTGCCTGCCGGACAAGCACGGCTCGCCGGACTGTGCGCCCAACCGCTTCTACGCCTACGGCGTGATTGCCCGCCTGGCGCTGCTGGCCGCTGCGCTGGAGCTGGAAAATACCGACCCCGAGCGCGACTGAGTCCATGCCGACCTTGCGCCGCTTGCTGCTGTGGCTGCCGCTTCTGTTGCCGATGCTGGCGACAGCGGCAAGCTTCGACTGCAGCAAGGCGGCAACGGCCACCGAGCAGGCCATCTGCCGCCAGCCGGAACTCTCCGCGCTGGACGAGCAAGTGGCTGCCGCCTACCGGCAGCACAATCAGCAAGGCCTGCTGCAAGATAACCAGCGGCAGTGGCTGGCTGGCCCGCGTGCCGAATGCAAGGGCGATGCCGCCTGTCTGCAAAGCCGTTACCAAGAGCGACTGGCGCAATTGCAGCACGCGCAGCTGATCCACCAGCGCATCGACAATGCCATTCCGGCATATCGCTTTGACATCACGCTGCTCGACTGGGGCGAGCGTGACTGGGCAGCCGAAGGCCCGGCCATCATCAACATCATCGACCAGCGCAGCCAGCAGCGTATCCAGCAGCTGCGGCTGGACAATGTCTACATGGCTCGTGGCGACAACGGCAAGCCGCTGGTCAATACCGCGCGGCTGTATGATTTGCAGGGCGTGATCAACGCAGCCGATTTCGACTTTGACGGCCATGCCGATTTCGCAGTGCAAAACGGTAATGATGGCCCCTATGGCGGCCCTACCTACCGGGTTTACCTGTACGACACGGCCCGCCAGCAATTTGTGCTCAACGATGAATTATCAACGCTGACCGAAGAAAACCTGGGCCTGTTCCAGGTGGATGCCAGACGCAAACGCTTGCGTACCCTGGCCAAGAGCGGCTGCTGTTACCACGAAACCACCGATTACCAGTTTGACGCCCACCACCACCTGCAGGCGGTGGAAAAGCTGATTGAAGACGCGCAGGACCCGGAAGGCAAACAGGTGCGTGTCACCCGTGAAACCCTGGTCAATGGCCGCTGGAAAACATCCACCCGGCGCTATGCGCTGGACGCCTACTATCATCAATGAATCCGACGGCCCCAGCCCGGCCGCCATCCCACTCTGGAGAGCAGCATGCGTATCCTGTTCATCGCCGACCCGCTGGAACAGTTCAAGATTTACAAGGACACCACCTTTGCCATGATGGAAGAGGCGGCGCGACGCGGTCATGCCATCAGCTATGCCCAGGCGCACCAGCTGTCGGTGGAGGGCGGCCGCCTGCTGGTGGATGCCCGAGGCCTTACCGTCACCGATGAGCGCAAGGGCGATCACCCGGCCTGGTACAAGCTGGATGATGTGCATCGCCAGCCGCTGACCGCCTTCAATGCGGTGGTGATGCGCAAGGACCCGCCGTTCGACATGGAATACCTGTACGCCTCGCAGCTGTTCACGCTGGCCGAAGCGCAGGGCGTCAAGGTGTTCACCAGCGGTCAGGCGCTGCGTGATTTCAACGAAAAGCTGGCCATCCTGAATTTCCCGGAGCTGACCGCGCCCACCATGATCACCGGCGAAACCCCGCGCCTGAAAGCCTTTATCCGCCAGCATCTGGACGTGATTCTCAAGCCGCTGGACAGCATGGGTGGCGACAGCATTTTCCGGGTGACCCCGAACGACCCCAACCTGTCGGTGATTCTGGAAACCATCACCCTGCGCGGTAAGCGCACCATCATGGCCCAGCGTTACATTCCGGAAATCCGCGATGGCGACAAGCGTGTGCTGGTGATTGACGGCGTGCCGGTGGACTACTGCCTGGCGCGCATTCCGGCTGCGGGCGAAACCCGTGGCAATCTGGCCGCCGGTGGCCGTGGCGAAGCCCGACCGCTGAGTGCCCGTGACCGCGAAATTGCCGAAGCAGTGGGCCCGGAGCTGAAAAAGCGCGGCATCCTGCTGGCTGGTCTGGATGTGATCGGCAATTACCTGACCGAAGTGAATGTCACCAGCCCCACCTGCTTCCGCGAAATCATGGATCAGACCGGCCTGAACGTTGCCGGCCTGTACATCGACGCACTGGAACGCGCCACCGCCCATTAAGACCCGCTCACAAAATCCCCGATTCTGCGTTGCGCCGACTTGCCGTACTCACTGTACTGTCTGCGTCGGCGCGCCTTGACTCGGGTACTCTACGAGGTTTTGTTAGCGGCTCCAAGCCTTGCCATCAGCCTGTCATCTGCCAGCGGCACCATCGCCGCTGGCCATCTGGCAAGCCAGGCTTGCTGCACTGGAGTACAGGGCTTAACATGCCGCTCGCCAGACTGGCATCACCCGGCTGACACTGCGCAATCACAGGACCCGACATGAGCAAGCATGAGGAAAGCCCGTTCAAGGGCAAGACCGGCATTCGCCGGCTGATCAACGCCTTCGGCTATTCGCTGGATGGCATCAAGGCGGCCTTCCGCCATGAAGATGCCTTCCGCCAACTGGCCTTGCTGGCCATCATCCTGATTCCCACTGCCTTGTTCATCGTACCGGCCAGCCCGCTGGCCCGTGCACTGCTGGTGGCCAGTTCACTGGCAACCCTCATCATCGAACTGCTTAACTCCGCCATCGAGGCGGCGGTGGATCACACCTCACTGGAACGCCACCCGCTGGCCAAACGCGCCAAGGACATGGGTAGCGCCGCCCAACTGCTGGGCCTGATCAACCTGGCTGCCGTGTGGGGGCTGGTGTTATTCGGTCACTAAGCGGGTAACAGGCGGCGTGACAGCAGCTGCAAGCCAATGGCCGTGGCGGCAGCCAGCAAGAACGCCAGATTGCCGTCCATCAGCGGCAGCAATAGCCATAAGGCCAGACAAAAGCCGGCAAAGCCAAGCCGACCCAGCAGCATGCCGCGCAACAATGCCTGGGTGGCGGCTACGCCCTGTGCCCGCTGGGTGGCCACCGCCATCACCACGGCCAGCAGCGGGAAGACAGCCAGCATTCCACTCCAGCGCGCCCCCAGATGACTGGCGGCCAGACTGACCAGCAAGGTCAGCACGGCGGCAGCCATCATACGCAAGCCCAGGGTTTCATTCACCGCAGCCACCACGCCTGACAGGGCCGGGCGGGGCAGGCAGACGCTGTTGATCAGCACTGCCAGTACCGCCATGAGCAGTGCGACGGGGAGTGTCAGTGTCAGGCTTTGCAGAACGCAAGCGGCCAGCAGCCAGCCGCACAAGGCAAACATCAGCGTCAGCGGCCAGGCAAAGCGGGCAGCCAGGCGGGCATAGATCAGGTTGAACAATTCGGAGGCGGCAATGGCAGCAATCGCCTGCAGCGCGGCACTGGCAGCAAACGCCGGGCCGTGCTCCCGCATCAGCAACCACAGGATGGGGCCGGCCACCACCGGCAGGCCGGCCATCCAGCCAGCGCGCTGTGGCCCCCAATAGCGTGCCACCAGGGCCAGCAGATAGAGAAAGGCTGGAACCAGCGTCAGTTTCAGTAACAGCATGCGGTGAGGTAGGCTGGGTAATCTGATAGCATAACATGCTGCCTGCATGGTCAGGCGCTCAGCAGCTGTCGCTTGTCCGCCTTGTGTGTATGC
>NZ_JAELUD010000102.1:0-11003 GCF_016429185.1 Aquitalea sp. ASV11 | reverse complement strand
GGCAGCGTCAGATGTGTATAAGAGACAGCCATTAGGCAGCACCTCATGATATATCAAGTCTGGTTAAATCAATATGTTTTCGGATGCTTTCGCAGTGCTTGGTTAGTCAGTGCGATCTCGATTACTTTATTCTCCTTATCTCCACGCCTGGCCAAACTTATTCGATCCACATGGCGACGAATTAGAAATGTAACACACAAGACTTCATCCCGAACATGAATGCTCAGTACTCACCTCTTCTCTATCTTACACACATCTCCAATAGAATTGTCTTGGCTGATGATTGATTTTTATTATAATATTGTGTTGAATATAAAAATTCACATTTCCATTCTATCACGCCCACATTTTGTTAACGAACGCTTAGTGCAAGTACATATGCGGCCGTTTAGAAAAATATGATTCCAATCGGTAAATTGATTTACAATAACAAGTCAGATGTCTTGCTGGAGGCTTAACAATGCTTAGAATCATCTCTGCCAACCTTAATGGTATTCGATCTGCTACGACTAAGGGCTTCCTATCCTGGATTGCTGACCAACAAGCAGATTTTATTTGTTTGCAGGAGTTGAAGGCACAAGCGAACGACTTGACAAGTGCAATGATGACCCCTGCGGGAATGAAAGGCTACTTCCACTTTGCTGAGAAAAAAGGCTATAGCGGTGTGGGGATTTACACCAAGTATTTACCTGAGCAAGTAATCGAAGGGCTTGGCATCCCTGAAATTGATGCCGAAGGCCGCTACATCGAATTGGTATATGGGAAGCTGTCATTGGTGTCTGTTTACTTGCCTTCGGGCTCTAGCGGCGATCACAGACAAGAAGCCAAGTTTGTTTTTATGGATCATTTCTACAAACATCTGGCAGATCTAGCTCATCGTGGACGAGAAGTTGTGATTTGCGGTGACTGGAACATTGCCCACCAGGAAATCGACCTGAAGAACTGGAAGGGTAACCTGAAGAACTCTGGCTTTTTGCCAGAAGAACGGGCATGGATGACTGCTGTTCTGAATGAACTACATTGGGTCGATGTTTACCGCCACCTGCACCCCGATACCACCGCTGAGGCCTACACATGGTGGTCGAATCGTGGTCAAGCCTGGGCCAAGAATGTTGGATGGAGAATCGATTATCAGGTAGCGACAAAGGAAATCGCCAAGACAGCTAAGTTTGCCTCAATCTATAAGGATGAACGTTTTAGCGACCACGCTCCGCTGACCATAGACTATGACTGGACAATGTAAGAGGTTATATCGTTGGGCGGAAAATAATGAGATGGGATATGTGGGAATTTTCGATACGCCAGCAGACATCCTCGTAAGCCTGGCCACGGTTGCTCTATCGGCTCTAGTCGGACGGATCGGGATAGAGCGTGCGCCAGACATCACACCAACCCACACGGCGCAGCAGGTCAGTCATTCAGGCAGCCTCCTCGGGCGGGAAATCAGTTTCTTCAGATTTCCATTCCAGTTTTCAGGTCGATTTCCTGGTGGGCAATGTTCCAGTCACCGCAAATCATGATAATCCGACCAGTTGCCTTGAGCTGCTCCAGATGCGGCATGGACACATCAAAGAACTGGAACCTCACCTGCTGACGCTCATCTCTGCTGGAGCAAGATGAGTGACACAGCCACACCACGCTCAGATTGCCAACATCCAGTTACGGAAAACGGCCTTCGGCGTCGATCCAGTCCACGCCCAGTCCTTCAATCACCGCGTCCGGCTGGCGGCGCGTGTAGACCCCCACGCCGCTATAACCTTTTTTCTGGGCATAGTGGAAATAGCCGGTCATGCCGTCCGGTGCCCGCATGCGCTCGCTCAGGTCCCCTGCCTGCGCCTTCAGCTCCTGCACACAAACGAAATCCGCCCCGATGGTGGACATCCAGTCAAAAAAACCCTTCTTGTCCGCCGAGCGGATACCATTGAGGTTGGCTGAAACGATTCGAAGCAATGCAGTCTCCTGTGCTATCCTTGCCGGCAAATTTTCCAGCCGTTCAGATAGTTAACTAGTTTCTAAGAGGAATGATATGAGCGATTTCCGCCAAGATTTTATCCGTTTTGCACTCGACAAGCAGGTTTTGAAATTTGGCGAGTTCATCACCAAGGCAGGGCGCAAATCGCCGTACTTCTTCAATGCCGGCCTGTTTAACGACGGCCTGTCCACCCTGCACCTGTCGCGCTTCTATGCCAAATCCATAATGGCGAGTAATATCGAGTTCGACATGCTGTTCGGACCGGCCTACAAGGGTATCATTCTGGCAGCCGGTGCCACCATGGCCATGGCCGAACAAGGCCGCAACGTTCCGTTTGCCTATAATCGCAAGGAAGCCAAGGATCACGGCGAAGGCGGCACACTGGTTGGTGCCCCGCTGCAAGGCCGCGTCCTCATCATCGATGACGTGATTTCCGCCGGAACCTCGGTACGCGAATCGGTGGAATTGATTCGTGCGGCAGGTGCCACCCCGGCCGGTGTTGCCATTGCGCTGGATCGCATGGAACGCGGTTCGGGCGAGCTGTCCGCCGTACAGGAAGTGGCACAGCAATATGGCATGCCGGTGGTCGCCATTGCCACCCTCAAAGACCTGCTGGGCTTCCTTGAAGGCAGCCCGGAGCTGGCACAACATCTGGCTACGGTACGTGACTACCGCGCCCAATATGGAGTGAATGACTAAATGACCAAGCACCTGCCCGCCCTGTTGATTCTGCTGAGTTGCGGTGCCGCCATGGCTGATGGCGGCCTGTACAAGTGGGTGGACGATGCGGGCAAGGTGCATTACAGCGATGCACCGCCCTTGCAGCACCAGAAGCAAGGCGTGGCGGAACTGAACCGTCAGGGCGTGGTACGCAAGCAGGCAGAAAGCGAGCAGGCACGTCAACAACGCGAAGCCAGCGAAGCCGTGCGCAAGCAGGAGCAGCAACGTCAGCTGGATAGCGCTCGCTATGACAAGAGTCTGCTGGAAAGCTATCGCAATGTGGACGAGCTGCGCCAGGATCGCGAAAAACAGCTGGGTATTTTGCAAGCCTCGCTGGATGCCCAGTATTCCCGCATGAAAACCCTGAACCTGCAGTTGCGCGACATGCTCAAGGAGCAAACTGTCAACCAGCAGCAGCATCGTCCGGTGCCTGCCGGCCTGCAGCACAATATCCAGGTCATCCAGCAAGAGCAGAAGGGCCTGGGCACACTGATCGCCACCAAGCAGGCTGAATACAACAGCGTGCGCCAGAAAATGCAGGAAGACATCGCGCGCTACCAGCAGATCTCGCGTGGCAAGCAGTAAAGCAAAAAGCCGGACTAACCGGCTTTTTTCAATTCAGGAGCTGGCGTTTACTGACCACCAGCTTCCTTGCGTTTCCAGGCTTCATTCAATTGCTGGGTCTGCTGCTGCATTTGCTGTTTGGCAGCCGCGTCGGCACTGGTGGCCGCAGCCAGTTCATCTGTCGCCTTCTGTACTGCATTCTGGGCATCAAGCAAGCGCTGGTCGGCTTGCTGCTTGGCCGCTTGTGCCTGCTTGAGCCGCTCGGCGGCCTGCTCCTGTTGGTTGTTGGCCTGCTGGTAAGCCATCTGTGCCGACAGCAATTGTTCATCGACCGTCTGCGCCAATAGCGGCAGCGGTGCTGCCAGCAACAGTACAACAGCAAATTGTTTGATCATTGCCTGGGCCCTCTCACAGCCATGGTTGACCCCGTCATTATCCACACCATGGCCAGCCTTGACGACCCTGGCGTGCGCCCGCCACAAAACAAAAGCCCGGTCACCTTGGCGACCGGGCTTTTGCTGATTCTGGTGGGTTGTGAGTGGCTCGAACACTCGACCTACGGATTAAGAGTCCGCTGCTCTACCAACTGAGCTAACAACCCGCATGAAGCGGTGGTGGGTCGGGCGAGATTCGAACTCGCGACCAACGGATTAAAAGTCCGCTGCTCTACCGGCTGAGCTACCGACCCGAGTCTTGCTTGTAGGCAAAACCGGAAAAACTGGTGGGTTGTGAGTGGCTCGAACACTCGACCTACGGATTAAGAGTCCGCTGCTCTACCAACTGAGCTAACAACCCGGATGAAACGTGGTGGGTCGGGCGAGATTCGAACTCGCGACCAACGGATTAAAAGTCCGCTGCTCTACCGGCTGAGCTACCGACCCACGAAAGAGTTCGCAACTATAATAAAACAGCCTTTTTCAGTCAATACTTTTACCGAATTAATTTGAAAAAACCGAGGCATAGACCCGAAATTCGTGCACATTCGCCGGAACCTGACAATCAGCAAAGCAGTCGAAAATAATTGCCGCCCCGGTTCAGCACTCTCTTGAAACCACCTCGGAAGATACCCATGTCAGATAGGCAGGCAAGCCCTGTGCGACTGGCAATGCAATGATTTCCGGCACATCATACGGATGCAGGCCTTGCAAGCGCTGCTCCAGTGCGGCATAAGCCGCAGCAGTGGTTTTGATGAGCAAGGGATATTCGCTGCCTTCCTGCAGCGCTCCTTCCCAGCGATACACCGCCTCACAGGGCGGAAGAATATTGACGCAGGCAGCCAACTGCTCCTGCACCAGAACATGGGCAATGTGCCTGGCCGTTGTTTCATCCGGCACATTGCAGAACACCATCAGACAATTCATACGGGTACCTCGATTCATGCGCGCAATTCTGTTGCTGTTACTGCTTTATCCCTTACTGGAAATCGCCACGCTGGTCACACTGGCCCACCACCTTGGTGGCGGGCTTGTTTTCCTGCTGGTCGTGGCCAGCAGCCTGCTGGGGATCTGGATGCTGCGCAACCAGAAACTGGGCGCACTGATCACCCTCACCAGCGTCGTGCGTCAGGGGCAGCAAGTTTCCCTGTATTCCTTGCTCTGGCCCTTGCGCTATGCGCTATCAGGCCTGCTGTTTGCCATTCCGGGCATTCTGAGTGATGTGCTGGCCATCTTGTTGCTGCTGCCATTCAAGGGGCCGAAGCTGAACACGATGGCAAATCCCGGCGCAATGGCCGATGATGTGATAGAAGGCGAGTTCAGCCGGGTAGACCCCAAACGCGGTGACTCGCAACGTCACCTGCCCTGAGGCTACACTCAGGGGACTTGCAGCAGTTTGAGCACGGCGGCTTCATCCAGCTCCGTGGCAATGGAAACCACCTTGTGGCGACTCTTGTCACCAGCCTGCAGGCTGACAGCACGTTTGCCAACCGAAAAACAGTCTGCCAGCCAGGCCAGCAAGACGGCATTGGCCTTGCCATCCACCGGCGGCGCTGCCAGACGGATTTTCAGGCATTCGCCATGCTCACCGGCGACTTCGGTTTTTCTGGCGCCCGGCTGAACATGCAGGGTAAGGCGCACGGCATTGCCGCTACAGACCAGCCAGGGTTTCATGGTGTATTTTTTCGCAAAATGGCAATTCTAGACGATCCGGGCCACATGCTGGCAAACCGTCGTTCCGGAATGGCTACCAACAGGAGTTTGCATATGGATATCGGCATCAACGAACAAGACCGTCAAGACATTGCTCATGGCCTTTCCCGGCTGCTGGCTGACACGTATACCCTGTACCTGAAAACCCACAACTTCCACTGGAACGTGACCGGGCCGATGTTCAACACCCTGCACCTGATGTTCGAAACCCAGTACAACGAATTGTCACTGGCGGTCGACCTGATCGCAGAGCGCATCCGTGCACTTGGGCATTTTGCACCGGGCAGCTATGCCGATTACGCCAAGCTGACCGCCATTGCCGAAGCTAACGGCGTGCCCAAGGCCGAAGAAATGCTGGCCCAGCTGGTGGATGGCCATGAAATCCTCTGTCGCACCGCCCGCAGCATTTTCCCGCTGGCTGACCGCGCCTCGGACGAGCCCACCGCCGACCTGCTGACCCAGCGCCTGCAAGTGCATGAAAAAACGGCCTGGATGCTGCGCAGCATGCTGGACAAATAAGTCCACGCATCATCCCGCCAACGCCGCGCCAGTCGCGGCGTTTTTCTTGCGGATGGCTGCTGCATGTTAAACTGCAGCAGACCAACGGAGCCTGCCGCACAACCATGACTGCCCATCTGCGCAACCCTGCCAGCCACAACCAGAAACTGACGCTGATCATCATGATCGCCGTTTCGGTACTGGCTCATGTCTTGCTGTTCGGTTCCAGCATGATTTCATGGGTCCGCCCGCTGCGACTGGCAGAAAGCCACACCATCAGCGTGAACCTGGCCAGCACGCCCAGCAAGAGCGCGCCGGACACCCGCCGCCTGGGCACCGACAATAATCAGGGCAGTGGCAATACCACCGAAAAATTCCGCCAGGCCAGCCATCGCAATCTCAACGAACAGCCGATACCCGCCGCACAAGCGGCGGAGCCTGCCCAGGCCGCGCCACAGCAACGCCAGGTACATACCATCCGCAAAGCGGACAACAAGCAGGCCGCAGCCTTGCCCTCCCCCAGCGCGGGTGACAACAGCAGCCCGCCAACGGCAGTGAATGCAGCCGCATTGCTGGCACAGGTGGGTGGACTGAACAGTGTGCAACGGGGTGATGTGGCTCTGAACGACAGTGCACAGGAGTCCGGTAGCAAAAACGGGAGTGGCGACAGCACCCACCGCTATGAATGGGCGCGCTACCAGACCGACTGGCGCTTGCGTATCGAACGGATCGGCAACCTGAATTATCCGGAAGAAGCCCGCCGCCAGAACGTTCATGGCTCGGTGACGCTGGAAGTGACCGTGGCCGCCGATGGCAGCCTGCTCAAATGCCGCGTACTGCGACACTCCGGCCAAAACGTCCTGGACGAAGCCGCCATGCGTATCGTGCGGATGAGTGCACCATTCAGCCCCTTTCCTCCGGCTCTGGCTCAGCAAGGTGCCAAAATCATCGTGCAAACCTTCGCCTTCACCCGCGACAACCAGCTTTCCAGTCATTAATGCAAGGATTCACCATGTTTGAAGTTAATCGCAGCATCGCCCTGATTCGTCCCCGGGCACCGTTTCTCGCATGGCTGCAACAACTGCCCGGCGAGCTGGACAACCAACTGGAACTGGAAAGTCTCACGCGGGACTGCAATGCCCTGCTGATTCCGGCGGCGGACGATTATGAATCCGCCCACGATTTTGTGCTGCAACACTACCGCATGCTGTTTCAGGCCGAGCTGGCCGACTGGTGCGATGACGAAACACTGTGGCCGGAGCAACTGACACCGGCCCTGTTCCTGGAGTGGTTCGATGTTGAAATCCACTCCGTTCTTACCGATATGGTCGAGACGCCACTAGAGCGCGAGCCATTCGTTCCGCTGGACCTCAATGCCGAGGATTGAGTCCCAGCTTCACACCGAGGGGAAACACATGACACATGAAACAAATATCAAGGTCCGTGGTTATCATCTGGACCTGTACGGCCACGTCAACAACGCCCGTTATCTGGAATTTCTGGAAGAAGCCCGCTGGACTTTCTTTGAAGAGCGCGGCGACCTGCCCTGGTTCCTGCAATCCGGCCTGGCACTGGTGGTAGTCAACATCAATATCGACTACCGCTATCCGGCCACCATGGGCGATGCGCTGGTCATTGCTACCTCGGTCAAGACCATTGGCAGCCGCAGTGCGGTCATGCACCAGCGCGTCACCCTGGCAGGCATTGACAAGGTGGTGGCGGAAGCCGATGTCACCTTCGTGGTGTTTGACGCCAAGCAGAACAAGGCGGTGACCCTTGAGGGACAATTGAAGGAACTCCTGCAATCCATGCTGGACCAATAGTGCCGGTTGCCCCACGCCTGTGGGGCTGCCGTTTTTCCACCTCCCGGATGACCCCGCATGAAGAAGGTTCTGCTCTCGCTCTTGGCCGTGGCCGTAGTCGGCCTGATTGCCTACACCACACTGTTCGACCGCAATGCAGCACCGCAGGTCAGCTACACCTCGCTTAGCGGCCAGCGCGCCGATACCGCCTCGCTCAAGGGCAAGGTAGTGCTGGTGAATTTCTGGGCTACCAGCTGTTCGGGCTGCGTGGAAGAAATGCCGGAAATCAAGAAGCTGCACCAGCAATATGGCAGCAAGGGCTTGCAGATCATGGCGGTCGCCATGAGCTATGACCCGCCCAACTACGTGCAGGCCTTTGTGCAGAAATACCAGCTACCCTTCTTTGTCGCCCTGGACGGCGAGGGCAGTATTGCCAAGGCCTTCGGCGATATCCAGCTGGCACCCACCACTTTCCTGATCGACAAGCAGGGCAATATCCTCAAGCGCTATGTCGGGGTAATGGATTTCAAGGAAGTACATCAGATCCTGAACCAGCAACTGGGTGCCTGAGCCATTCAACACAAAGCCCCGCCCATGCTGGGCTTTGTGTTGGTCAGAACCGGGAAAACTCAGGCCGCAGCACACACCGGGCAGGCCGGATCACGAGTAAACTTCATCTGGCGGAATTCACCGCTCAATGCATCGTACAGCGTCAGACGGCCAAGTACCGGTGCGCGGCCTGCCAGCAGCTTCACTGCTTCCACCGCCTGCAAGCTGCCAATTACCCCCACCAGCGGTGACAACACACCAAAGGTGGCACACGGACCATCAGAAGCCTCGCCCTCCTCGGCAAACAGGCAGTGATAACAGGGTGAGCCGGCAACACGCGGATCAAACACCGCCAGCTGTCCGGCAAAGCGCACCGCAGCGCCGGATACCAGCGGTACCCCGGCAGCCACGCTGGCGCGGTTTACTGCATGGCGCGTGGCAAAATTGTCAGAGCAATCCAGCAGCAGATCATGCGCCCGGGCTTCCTCCAGCAGGCGCGCGGCATCCAGCCGTTCACCCAGCGCCAGCACGGAAATATCCGGATTGAGTGCCAGCATGCGGGCACGAGCCGATTCAGCCTTGTTCTGCCCCAGTGAGGCCATATCGTGCACCACCTGGCGCTGCAGATTGCTCAGCTCCACCGCGTCGTCGTCGGCCAGCGTGATGTGGCCGATACCGGCACTGGCCAGATACAGCGCCACCGGCGAACCCAGCCCGCCGGCACCAATCACCAATACCCGCGCGGCAGCCAGCCGCTGCTGGCCTTCGATATCGATTTCCGGCAGCAGGATATGCCGGCTATAGCGCAGCAGCGCCGCATCGTTCAGATCTGTCATGAGGGTGAAGCTTAGTGAAATCAGTCGCCAGACGCCATAGTTCCTGCGAGCTAGCCGGAAAAACAAAACGCCAGCACGAGGCTGGCGTCTGGTTGGGCAAGCAGCGGATTATTCTTCCACCACCTTGCGGGCGAACTTGATGCCCAACTGCTTGAGCTTACGATACAGGTGAGTGCGCTCCAGGCCCACTTTCTGTGCCACGCGGCTCATATTGCCGTTTTCCAGCGAGATGTGGTACTCGAAGTAACGACGCTCCAGCTGTTCACGCAACTCACGCAAAGGCATGTTGAAGTCGAAGCCGGACTCTTCCACCGGTTTTTCATGGCGGAACTGGGCCAGTACCTTGTTGACTTCCGGGGCGTCCACATCATCCGACTCGGAGGTCAGCGCCAGGCTCTTGATGATGCTGCGCAGCTGCTCCAGGTTCCCCGGCCAGTCATACTGACGCAGGGCATTCAACGCCGCGGTGGTCAGTTTCTTGTTGGGGATCTGCCGTGACTCCACCAGCTCGATCAGGATCTGTTCGGCGATGAAGATGATGTCTTCCGCATGCTCACGCAGCGGCGGAATCGGCACGATCACGCTGGAAAGCGCAGTCAGCAGGCGGTTATCGCATTCCGGGTCCACCAGCAGTTCCTGCAATGGGCGGCTGCAGGAGCACAGCAGGCGCACATTGAAGCGATCCAGCTTGGACAGCAGGAACAGCAAACCTTGCTGCACCCGGCGGTTGTACTGGCCGATTTCCGGCAGGAACAACACGCCGTTATTCGCCTTTTGCAGCAACTCCAGCGGCGCATCAGCCAGTTGTTCCGGCTTGGCAGGCGTTACCCAGGGGGTATTGCCCTGATGGAAAAAGCGTGCCACCAGTTCGAAACCGGAGCCAGGTTCACCGGTCAGCAACACCGGAGACTTCACCTTGGCCACCCGCTCCAGCTGACGCTTGAGTTCCTGGATGGGTTCGCTGCGGCCCAGCTTGTCCAGGTTCAGCGAAGTATTGGCCTGCATGTCGCCATACTTCAGAGCCCGCTGTACGGTGGTCAGCAGCTTTTGCAGGGCAATCGGCTTTTCCAGGAAATCGAAAGCACCGATGCGGGTGGCTTCCACCGCCGTATCAATACTGGCATGACCGGACATCATGACCACCGGCATGTTCAACTGGCCGGACTTGGCCCATTCCTTCAACAGTGTCACACCGTCGCAGTCGGGCATCCAGATATCCAGCAACACCAGCGCCGGACGTGTCTGGTTGCGCAACTGTCTGGCTACCTCGGCGTTTTCCGCCAGGGCAACCGTGTATCCCTCATCCTGCAGGATCTCCGAGAGCAGTTCACGAATCCCGATCTCGTCATCAACAATCAATATATCGCTGCTACGCATTAGGCCTCCAGCAATGGCAGGGTGAGAAGAATGCGCGCGCCGTGCTGCTCGCCATTCCCCAATGTGACCTGACCATGGTGTTCCTCCGCTATTTTCTTCACCACCGCCAGTCCCAGCCCCGTGCCCTTGGGCTTGCTGGTCACATAGGGCTCGAACGCGCGTGGCAGGAGCTCGGCGGGAAAGCCCGAACCGTTGTCCTGCACGCAGACGATCGCGTTTCTTCCTTCTTGTCGGCTGCTAATGTGAATCATCGGGATGTCAACGTCAAGGACCGCATCCTGTGCATTCTGCATCAGGTTATGCAATACCTGCCGCAGCAGTGCGGCGTCCCCCATGATCATCAGCGGCCTTTCTTCCAGTTCAATCTTAACAGCCGGATTGGATTCGTACAGCGTACTTACCTCTCGCACCACCTGATTGAGATCAAGTTCACTGAGTTTGATGCGCGGTGCCCGGGCATAATCGCGGAAGGCATCCACCATGTTCTTCAGTGCCGCCACCTGCTTGATGATGGTGTCGGTAGAGCGTTTGAGCATGT
>NZ_JAELUD010000101.1:0-11133 GCF_016429185.1 Aquitalea sp. ASV11 | reverse complement strand
CCCAAGCCAACTCCCAAGCCAACTCCCAAGCCAACTCCCAAGCCAACTCCCAAGCCAACTCCCAAGCCAACTCCCAAGCCAACTCCCAAGCCAACTCCCAAGCCAACTCCCAAGCCAACTCCCAAGCTGTTTTTTGAACCCTGTTCCTGCGTGTGCCAATTTTCCGGCAGGCCTGCCCGGCTATTGCGCTGACCTGGTGTTTTTGGGCACCCGTCTTCCCGGCCAATTGCTGAGTGATACCTGTCTGATTCTGGAATTTCCTGTTTTGTTGCTACATATTCATGGCGAGTTTTTCCGTATTTTTTTGATGAAAAAATCTATCGAATTCAATTTTGTTATTTATGTAATGAAATACATAAAATATTTACGTATATTTTGATGTTTCTGGTGTTGGAGAGGAACAGATCGGGATAGGGTTTACGCATAGCTACGTATGGCAGGTCTGCTGCCGGGGCGGCTAGGTGACGAGGAGGAAGCGGGTGGTTGGGAAAAATCGCCCGTTCAATCAGAAAAGCAGGCTTGCCCAAAGATGGTGAGAAAAATAGCTTCTCACAAGCAGCGTAAGCCACTGGATGCTGTCCCATTTTCTGAGGAGATGCCCCGTCATGACCCAAGCAACACACACTCCGGCCCTGCATGCCCATCCCGATGCCGCCTTGCATACCCCCAGCGACCTGGGCTCAACGGCTTCCCGCGACATCAGCGCCGCCTTGAACGGCTTGCTGGCAGATGCCTTTGCGCTTTACCTGAAAACAAAGAACTTCCACTGGCATGTCAGTGGGCCGCATTTCCGCGATTACCATTTGCTGCTGGATGAGCAGGGCGATCAGCTATATGCGATGACCGACCCACTGGCGGAGCGGGTGCGCAAGGTGGGTGGCACGACATTGCGCTCGATCGGCCACATTGCGCGTCAGCAACGCATCAAGGATAACGATGCCGTTTATGTCACACCGGAAGATATGCTGGCGGAACTGCGCGAGGATAATGCAGCCCTGGCTGGCAGGCTGCGCGAGGCACATGCGGTATGCGAGGAGCACCGCGATATCGCGGCGGCCAGCCTGATTGAGAACTGGCTGGATGAAACCGAACGCCGTTGCTGGTTCCTGTTTGAGGCCGGGCGACGTTAACCGCGCAGGCAGAATGAAAAACAGCCCGTCAGGGCTGTTTTTCATTATCGGCCGGATTCCCGTGATTTCCGTCAGGCAAGCGAAGCTGCCTGGTCAAACGCCCCTCCAACTTCTGCAATCTTCATCAACTGGCAGTAGAAAGGTAGTGGCGCGGGGGGCTGCCTGTGAAATCAAACGGCGGACAGGATGGCCCGGCGTAGCCGGGCACAGTGCAATGGAAGTGGCAAGCCCCGCAGCAAGCTGGTCAGTGCAGATGCTTTTCTTCCACCATGCGGTCCAGTAACTGCAAGATCTGGGCACTATCCTGTTCCAGCACCCGCATGTGCTGGAGGATGGCGTCTTCGTCCAGCGTCTGCTTGTTGCTGGCGGTGGACAGTGCCAGTTCAACGCCTTTGCCGACACGTTCATCCGCTGGTGCCAGCTGAGCGAAGGCGCGGGTCGCGCCGAAGCTGTTCCGGCCTTCGCCCTGACACCAGGATGTCAGGTCATTGCCCAGTGGCAGCCCGGCACCTTCTTCAATGGCGTGGTAGGCCATTTGCTTGTACATGACATGGCCGACTTTTTGCAGTGATACCTGCGACATGTCGCGCACCCGCTGGACTTGTCCCAGCACGGTATCGGACTGTTCCGCGAGGGTGGCAAAGCGCTGGTGGAAGGTTTCGACCGAAGCCTTGACTTCTGCGGCGACCGTGCCGGCTTCACTGGCACGGGCATGCATGTCGCTGATGCGGCTGGACAGGCTGCCCAGCACCGACTGTACCCGGTGCGCGGTATCCTTGCTGCGTTCGGCCAGCTTGCGTACTTCATCAGCCACCACGGCAAAGCCGCGTCCCATTTCGCCGGCGCGGGCCGCTTCAATGGCGGCATTCAGCGCCAGCAGATTGGTCTGGTCGGCAATGGCGGAAATGGCCGCCAGCGAGGATTCAATGCCCGTCCACTCCTGAGCAAGAGCGGTGCTGGCTTCGTTCATGCTGACCACGCTGCCGGCAATCGTATCCATATGGCCGGTCAGCAGGGTGGCACTTTCCAGGCTGTCTCGCGAGGTACTGGCCGTGTCGCGGGTGATGCTGGAGACCTGATCCATGGCGGTGCTGATCTGGGTGAGATCGTTCTGATTGCTGGCCAGGTTGTTACGCAGATGCGGGTTGTTCAGGGCAGCCAGTTGGGAGGACAGGCGATTCTTGCGGATGTAACCATCGTTGTCCGCCATGGCCTGGATGGCGCTGTCCACATTCTGCAGCGATTCGGCAAACATGCCGGGCAGGCCCTGGCTGAGCGGACGTCGGCTGTAGTCGTTCTCACTGACGCGACGGAAGCTGGTATTGATTTCCTTGAAATAGGTTTCCACCAGATCAAGAAAATCGTTCAACTCCCAGGCCACCAGGCCGACTTCACCCATGTCGCGGGTGCGCGAGGCGCGATGGTGCAATTCGCCATCACAGGCATAACCCAGTTGTTCGTGCAGGGTGTTCAGCACGGCAAAAATGCGCCCGCTGCCCAGCCAGATCATGGCCGAGAGCAGTAGCGACAACAAAACCAGGAACACTTCTACCGCCAGACGCCAGCTATCGGGCAGCAACAAGGAGGCCAGTACGGTGCAGATGGTGAGTACATTGAAGCCGATCAGCCAGAAGCCCAGCCGGGTTCGCAGGAAGGGTGAGGAGCGGCGGGCCATCAGGCAGACCTCCCGGTGGAAAGGTGGGGGTCCAGCAAGGACAGCACAAAGCTTTCATAGCTGTGGCCCTGCTTGTCCAGTTCGGCCAGCAGCCATTCCATGGATGCATCCGGTGCGCTTGCCTTGTTCAGTGTGCTTTCCAGCTGGCACATGCGGGCGTAAATGGGAATCACGGTTTCCACTGCGCGCCGGCCGGGCGGACGCCGTACCGAGAAATAACCTTCCAGCTTGTTCTTGCTGTCGTAGTCCGGTGTGACATTGGCCAGCACCCAGTAGTAATTGCCGCTGGCAGTGTAGTTTTTGACCACGCCGAAAAACTCTCGCCCGGCCTGCAGGGTTTTCCACATCAGCCGGTACACGCCGCGTGGCATGTCCGGGTGGCGAATCAGATTGTGTGGCTTGCCGAGGAGCTCGCTTTCCGGATACTCGGCCAGCTGCATGAAGACGCGGTTGGCATAGGTAATGTGGCCGGTACTGTCCGTCTTGGTGACAATCAGCTCATCTTCCTTCAATTGCACTTCCCGGCTTTGGGATGGGTGGATCTGGCTCGCCATGGTGGGCTTCCGCATAGATATCCGTGCTGGATATGTCGATTAAGTAGAGTTCTTGGTAACTTTACTTAGTCATGCCGAAATTTTTCATGACAGTGATCAGGTTTTTCCAATCTTTGGATCAGAAAGTACTTGTCTGTTTAAAGATCCGCCCACATGCGCAGCAGGTTGTGATAACTGGCGGTCAGGGTGACCAGTTCCTTGGTGTCGCCGTGCTGCTGGCGCAGCTGTGAAATGGCCATGTCCATGTCAAACAGCAGGCTGCGTTTGGCGTCGTCCCGGATCATGCTTTGGGTCCAGAAAAAAGAAGCGATGCGCGCGCCACGGGTAACCGGTTCAACGCGGTGCAGGCTGGTGGAGGGGTAGAGCACCATGTCGCCGGCAGGCAGCTTCACACTGTGCAGGCCATAGGTATCTTCCACCACCAGTTCCCCGCCGTCGTATTCATCCGGCTGGCTGAAGAACAGGGTGCAGGACACATCGGTGCGCACCCAGCTCTGGTCGAAGGGGTGGCTGCGCACTGCATTGTCCACATGATTGCCAAAGTCCATGCCGCCTTGATAGCAGTTGAACAGGGGGGGGAATACGGTTTTGGGCAGGGCTGCCGAAAAAAACAGGGCATTGCGTTTGAGCGCTGCTTCCACCATGGCTTGCAGCTCGCGGGCAATGTCCAGGTGCTGGGGCAGTTGCAGATTGCGCTTGACCTGGGCGGACTGGCTGCCCGCCGTAATGCGGCCATCAGCCCAGTCGGCCTGGGAGAGCAGCATGCGGCCATGGGCCAGTTCTTCGGGGGTGAGGACGTCGGGGATGTGAAGCAGCATGGGTTGGACTCCGCGTGTACCGGGCGCTGTCTGACGACAAAAGGGTTGGCGCCGGTCAGGTAAAAATGCGCCAGCCGCAGTGAGGAGCGGCTGGCGCAGAGGCTTAGTATTTCAGGCCGATGGTCAGCTGTGCTTCGCGTGGGGTACCCACGGTGGCATGGCCGCCATAGGCTCCGTCGTAGTAGGTCTTGTTGCTGAGGTTGTTCAGGTTCAACTGCAAGCGGTAATGCTTGGTTTCATAACTGAGCATGGCATTGGCTACCGTGTAGGCCGGCAGGTAATTGACATTGGTTTCGGTGGCATAGCGCTTGCCCACGTAGGTGGCACCAATGCCGCCGGTAAGCTGGTCGGTCAACTTGTAAGTGGTCCAGATATTGCCGGTGGCGCGCGGGGTATAGCGTGGCATCATGCCTTGGGTATTGGTAAGGCCTTGATTCTGCGGTGCCGCTTTGTCGATCTTGGAGTCCATGAAGGTGACGCCGGCAAAGATTTCCCAGCGCTCGGTCAGGCGGCCACTACCTTCTACCTCGATACCATTCGTGTGGCGCTTGCCAGACAGCACCACCGTGCTGCTGTCCAATGGGTCGGTATTGCGCTCGTTGGTTTTTTCAATGCGGAACAGTGCCGCACGCAGGCTGGCATCGCCATCCAGCAAGTCCCACTTGGCACCCAGCTCGATATTGCGGTTCTTTTCCGGGTCTACCTTGGCGGTAGCCTTGTCCAGCGAATAGGTTTCGCCAGAGGGGTTGAACGAGGTGCCGTAGCTGAAGTAGTAGGACTGGGCCATGTCCGGCTGCCAGATCAGGCCGCTGCGCCAGCTCCATACATTGTCGGTGCGCGATGCGTCATAGCTGTCGCTACTCTTTATGCTGCCATCAGCATTGTAAGAACGAACATTGTAATCACCGTCGAAACGGTCAAAGCGTGCACCCAGTACGGCTTTCCACTGCCGGGTCAGCTCGATGGTGTCCATGCCGTACAGGGCAATGTCGCTGGCCTGGAACTTGGTATTGCTGCTGCGATAGCGGGCCGCATTGTAGGCGGTGGAGGATACCGGGTTGCCAATGGTGGTAGTGGGCAGGGTATTGAGCAGGGCGTAACGGCTGGTGTCGGACAGCTCGTAAGTCAGTTCCAGCCCGGTCAGCAAGGTGTGGCGGATGTCACCCGTGGCAAAGCGGGTGGTCAGGTCGGTCTGGTTGTTGACGGACTGATCCACACCGTCGCGCATTGGCTTGCTGCGGCGCATCAGGCCGGTGGCACTGGTGTCGCTGCTGGCCAGGCGCGGTGCGGTAGGGTTGACGTCGCGCCAGAAGCGGTTGTAGCGCAACTGGTTGCTCAGCTCGGTGCCATTGCCAAAGTCGTGGGTGACTTTGGCGGTGACGATATCAGCACTGGTTTTTTCGTAATCGCTGTCAAAACCGTAGAACTTGCTGCGGTCCACCGCCAGTGGCTGGCGGGTGGCCGGGTTATACGGCACGCCGTAGTCCGGCACATTGTTTTCTTCCTGATGCATGTAGGACAGCACCACGGTGGTGGGCTCGCCCAGGCCAAAGGCGACGGATGGCGCAATGCCCCAGCGCTCGTTCTTGGCCGCACCGCGGTCGCTGCCGTCGTGCGTGTCCATCAGGTTCAGCCGTACTGCAGAGTGATCGCCGGTCATCTGGTTGATGTCGGCCGTCACGCGCTGGTAGTCATTGGTGCCGATGGTGAGGTCGCCCTCCAGCTTGTTGCCCAGATACGGCGATTTGCTGACCTGATTCACCACCCCGCCGGTGGAACCACGGCCAAACAGCATGGAACTGGCACCCTTCAGTACTTCCACCTTTTCGTCGTTGAAGGCATCGCGGTTGTACTGGCCGATATCGCGCATGCCGTCGCGATAGGTGTCGGTGGCGGCGGAGAAGCCGCGGATCACTACCTGGTCGCCGGTACGGCCACCTTCGCCGGCGGCAAAGGTGATGCCCGGCACGTTGCGCAGTGCATCCTTGAGTGTGGCCACGCCCTGGTCCTGCATCAGTTGCTGGTTGACCACGGTGATGGATTGCGGAATGTCACGCAGCTGCTGCTTGGTTTTGCCAATGCTGGTGGTTTCCGTCTTGTAGGTGTCGCGTACCGGGGCCTCGCCCTCCACGGTAACCGTCTCCAGGGTCTGGCCGGTTTCTGCTGCCAGTGCCAGGCTGGGGCTCAGTGCCACGGCCAGCATGCCGACCGCCACGCGTGTGGGCAGTTTGCGCTGAGCAAGGTGGGGCGATTTTTGCAAGCTTTGTTTCATTTAATCCTCTTTTATTGTGTGCCAATCACGGAAAGCAAAGTCCCGGTCTGCGCATGGGCGTGACGCAGCCGTTCCCGCATGCTGAGTGGGCAGCATGGGTAGCAGCAGACAAGGACAGGGGAGTACAACAACCGGTCAGCCACCCCCGTGACGGGCCGGTTGTCAGAACAGCGGTGGGTGGCGGCTAGGGCGCTTCGGTCAGAAAGCCGATGCGGCTGATGCCGTTTTGCTGGGCGGTGGCCAGCGTGGTGGCCACCAGCTCGTAGCGCACGCTCTTGTCGGCGCGCAAGTTCAGTTCCACCTTGGGGTTGGATTGCACGGCAGCGGCAAAGCGGGCGGCCAGGGCACTCTGGCTGACCGGCTGGTCATTCCAGAACAAGGCACCGACCGCATTGATGGACAGTCGGATCTGCTCCGGCTTGTCCTGATGCGCCGCGGCGGCAGCCTGGGGCAGGTCCAGCTTCACGCTATTGGTCAGCAGCGGCGCGGTAATGATGAATACCACCAGCAGCACCAGCATCACATCCACCAGCGGGGTGGTGTTGATCTCGGCCATGGGCGCGCCGGGCCCTTTGTCGAAACTACCGAATGCCATGGCCAGACTCCGGCTGGGTCAGCAACTGGGCGTGCAGGTCATGGGCAAAATGGTCCAGCTGCTGCGACAGTACCCGTTGCGTACGGGTAAACGTGTTGTAAGCCAATACCGCAGGAATGGCGGCTGCCAGGCCTGCCGCAGTGGCAATCAGCGCTTCACCGATGGGGCCGGCCACCGTGGCAATGCTTACCTGGCCTGCCGTGCCGATATTCACCAGTGCGTGGTAAATCCCCCATACCGTGCCAAACAGGCCGATGAACGGCGCCGTCGAGCCGACGGATGCCAGCACGGTCATGCCGCTTTCCTGGCGGGCATTTTCCTGTGCCAGTGCCTTGCGGATGGCGCGGGTGACAAACTCGTTCAGATCGCAGGCCTTGCCCAGAGAACGTTCGGCATGCTGCTGGTGATGGCGCAGCGCGGCCAGGCCTTCGCGGGTGATATGCGCCATCGGCGCGGTGGAGTCAGCCAGTGCCTGTTCGGCGCTCGACCAGTCCGGTGCATCCCACAACGCGGCTTCCGCCTGGCGGTTGGCGCGTCGCAGGCGGTAAGTCTGCACCCCGCGCTGCAAAATCAGCGACCAGGTTGCAATAGACATGAGAATAAGAATCATGAACGTCGTGCTCAGCACAACGTCCCCTTGTTGAAAGACAGTCAGTAGCTTCATGGTTTGCGCAAGTTCTTCAGGGAAAATTCGACGGGAACAATAAAGGTATAAGGAATGGCTTCATCACCGCGCTTGGCCGGAATGAATTTCCAGCCGCGTACCGCAGTCTGCGCGGCGCGGTCCAGCCGGGGAAAACCGCTGCTGTGCTCCAGCTCCACCGACACCGGCAAGCCCTGGGCGCTCACCTGCACCCGCAGGCGCACCGTGCCGGTTTCTTCCATTTCAATGGATAGCGGCGGGTAGGTCGGCTTGGGGTTATTCAGATAGCCGCCGCGGTACAAGGGCTCCTGTACCTGTGGCGCCGGTGCCGCTGGCGTCGCCACCGCTGGTGCAGCAGCAGGTGCCGCCACATGGTTGCTTGTTTCCGCCGGGGCCGCCGACGGGCTTGGCGCGACGGACGAACGTGCGACAGGCTGCGCTGTGGGCTTGGCTGCCGTCTTGGCAACAGGCCGGGGCGTGGCCGGTTTCGCTACCGGCGTTGGCTTGCTTTGCTTGGGTGGTGTCACCGGAACCGCAGCAGAAGGCGCTGGCGCGCTGGGCGCTGCCAGGGTCATGGCCGGCAGGCTGGCCAGCTGCGGCAGGGTCACCGGAGGCGTGGTGGCCAACCAGCTTGCCAACAGCAGCAATGCCAGCCCGTGCAGGCTGCAGCTTCCCAGAAATGCCGCAGAAGGCAGCCTGTTTGCAGTAGTTTGGAGTCGGAGATTCATGGTAAAAAATGATAATGCAAATTATTATCATTAGCAATTATTAAGATTTGTTGTGCCCTTTGCTGCAATAAGCCATGTGTGCCAAAGGGTTGTCTTGTAATCGCCCTGAATGGCTGCATATTGCTCATTACGCGTCAGTCTGGCGCAGACACATTCAATAGACTGGAACAGAACATGCAGCAGTTTGACGGAACCACCATCGTCTCCGTCCGTCGCGGCGAGCGCGTGGCGCTGGGCGGCGACGGCCAGGTAACCCTGGGCAATATCGTGATCAAGTCCACGGCGCGCAAAATCCGCCGCCTGTATCAGGGCAAGGTACTGGCAGGCTTTGCTGGTGGCACGGCCGATGCCTTCACCCTGTTCGAGCGTTTCGAGGCCAAGCTGGAAAAACACCAGGGCCATCTGGTGCGCTCCGCTGTGGAGCTGGCGAAAGACTGGCGTACCGACCGCATGCTGCGTCGGCTGGAAGCCATGCTGATCGTGGCTGACAAGGAAGCCACCCTCATCATTACCGGTAACGGTGACGTGCTGGAGCCGGAGCAGGGCATTGCCGCCATTGGCTCGGGCGGGGCTTTTGCCCAGTCCGCCGCGCGCGCCCTGTTTGAAAACACCGAACTGGACCCTGCCGTGGTGGTGAAGAAGTCACTGGAAATCGCCGGCGACATCTGTATCTACACCAACCAGAACCACCTTATCGAAACGCTGGGGGAAGAAGCCCAGCCTGCGGCACAATAAGCCCAGCCTTCGTTTTCACCGATTCACAGGCCAGCGCAGGCATGCCGGCGTGGCCGGGAGTACCGTCATGACGCAAATGACCCCGCAAGAAATCGTTCACGAACTGAACAAGCACATCATTGGCCAGGACGCTGCCAAGCGCGCCGTCGCCATTGCCCTGCGCAATCGCTGGCGGCGCCAGCAAGTGGCCGAGCCACTGCGCAGCGAAATCACCCCCAAGAACATTCTGATGATTGGCCCCACCGGCGTCGGCAAGACCGAAATCGCCCGCCGCCTGGCCCGTCTGTCCGGCGCGCCCTTCATTAAGGTAGAAGCCACCAAGTTCACCGAAGTCGGCTATGTCGGCCGCGACGTCGACACCATCATCCGCGACCTGGTGGAAGTCGCCATCAAGGAAACCCGCGACGCCGCCATCAAGCGCAACCGCGTGCGCGCTGAAGATGCCGCCGAAGACCGCATCCTCGACGTACTGCTGCCGCCGGCGCGCAGCGCCCCCGGTTTCTTTGGCGAACCGCAGGCCGAAGACAGCAAGCCCGAAGACGGCCACACCAGGCAGAAATTCCGCAAGATGCTGCGCGAGGGCAAGCTGGACGACAAGGAAATCGAAATCGAAGTGGCTGCGCCGCAGTCCAAGATGGAAATCTTTGCTCCGCCGGGCATGGAAGACTTTTCCAGCCAGTTGCAAAGCATGTTCCAGGGCATGAATGCCGGCAAGAAGAAGGCCAGCAAGCTCAAAGTAGCCGAAGCCTTCAAGCTGTTGATCGACGAAGAAGCCGCCAAGCTGGTCAATGAAGACGAACTCAAGGCCGAAGCCATGAAGAACGTCGAACAGAACGGCATTGTCTTCCTCGATGAAATCGACAAGGTCACCAGCCGCTCGGAAGGGCAGGGGGCCGATGTCTCCCGCGCCGGTGTGCAGCGCGACCTGCTGCCGCTGGTGGAGGGCACCACCGTCACCACCAAATACGGCATGGTCAAGACCGACCACATCCTGTTCATTGCCTCCGGCGCCTTCCAGCTGTCCAAGCCGTCCGACCTCATCCCGGAACTGCAAGGCCGTCTGCCGATTCGCGTAGAACTCTCCTCGCTATCGGTGGACGACTTCGTGCAAATCCTCACCAGCACCGACGCCTGCCTCACCCGCCAATACCAGGCGCTGCTGGCGACCGAAGGCGTGGAGCTGGAATTCGAGGAGTCCGGTATTCGTCGTCTGGCCGAGATAGCCTGGCATGTGAACGAAAAAACCGAAAACATCGGCGCACGCCGTTTGTATACGGTGATGGAGAAACTGCTGGAAGAAGTCTCCTTCGATGCGCGCAGTGGCAGCTGCAAGATCGACGCCCACTATGTGGATGGCAAGCTGGACATGCTGTCCCAGCGTGAAGACCTGGCCCGCTACGTACTGTAAGTCCCTATCTGCTCCAGCAAACAACAGCGCCCAGCGGGCGCTGTTCAGGCTGCTGACAATGTTATTTGGTGTGCTTGTACTGGACCCGGCAAAGCCGGGCCTTCCGACCAAGCATTTAATTCCGCAGCCTTCCCATCGATTCCCCTTTCCCCCCGCCCTTTCCCTGAAAGGGAGCCGCGCTTTCTATCCAGAAATCGGGAAGGGGTTGTTGTCAGTAAGCAGAAAAATGAAAAATGCGTATAAACAGCGAAATGATTTGCTGATTTGACCAT
Organism: Aquitalea sp. ASV11; assembly: GCF_016429185.1. Taxonomy (NCBI): domain Bacteria; kingdom Pseudomonadati; phylum Pseudomonadota; class Betaproteobacteria; order Neisseriales; family Chromobacteriaceae; genus Aquitalea; species Aquitalea sp. ASV11. The sequence continues at coordinate 303 of NZ_JAELUD010000101.1, read as the reverse complement.
CCTGAACGATTTTCCTGCCGGGAAATCCCGGTAGTCACCAGCAAATGACGGGGCGTCAACATCGACATTCAATTTGTTTCAGTTTTTATTCTTTTTTGAATCAATGCTTTGCGATGAAATCTGTAAAAACAGCGCATATTTTGAAAATAAGGTGTTGACGAGGTCAGGCCGCGGGCGTATAGTTCGCCTCCTCAGCAGACAACGCAGCGACGGAAACGAAACGCAGCGACCTGCACCGCTCTTTAAAAAACAGAATAACCGATAGGTGTGAGTACTTGGCGAAAGCCAAATACTTGCACTGCA
>NZ_JAELUD010000100.1:0-11218 GCF_016429185.1 Aquitalea sp. ASV11 | reverse complement strand
GGTGCTGGACCGCCTGCTGGGTGAGCCACGGCGCTGGCATCCACTGGTGGGCTATGGCTATCTGGTACGCAAGGTGGAGCATGCACTTTACCCGGCCAGCGTCCAAACGGAGCCGGTATGGCGCATGCGTTTGCGCGGCGTGCTGGGCATCAGCCTGTTGTTGCTGCCACTGACCGGCCTGGCCTGCGGGCTGTCACGTTTACCGTGGATCGGGCAGCTGGCTTCGGTATTGCTGCTGTATTTGGCCATTGGCGCACAAAGCCTGCGCGAACATGCCCAGGCGGTGCTGGATGCACTGCGCGCGGGCGACCTGCCGCTGGCCCGCTACAAGGTGTCGATGATCGTCAGCCGCAACACCAGCGAACTGGACGAAACCGCGGTAGCGCGCGCCACCATCGAATCGGTGCTGGAAAACGGCAGTGATGCCATTTTTGCCGCCGTATTCTGGTTTTTGCTGCTGGGCGCACCGGGCGTGGTGCTGTACCGCGCCGCCAATACCCTGGACGCCATGTGGGGCTACCGCAACGAACGCTTTTTGCACTTTGGCTGGGCCGCCGCCCGCTTTGACGATGTGCTCAACCTGATTCCCGCCCGCCTCACCGCGCTGACTTACATCCTGCTGGGCCATACCCGTCAGGGCTGGCAATGCTGGCGCGCCCAGGCCCCCACCTGGTACAGCCCCAATGCCGGGCCGGTGATGGCCGCCGGTGCCGGTGCGCTGGGCGTGCTGCTGGGCGGCGCGGCCAGCTATCACGGCAAGCTGAAACAACGCCCGACGCTGGGCCTGCAACGCCCGCCGGTGGCCCAAGACATCGCCCGCGCCATCGCGCTGGTACAGCGTAGCCTGTGGCTGTGGGTGGCACTGGCCTTGCTGGCTGGCTTGCTCAACTGGAGTTTTTCTCATGCTTGAACACGGTGGCGGCATCCTGCGTGCCGCAGCGCAATACGGCATTGCCGTACCAGACTGGCTGGACCTGTCCACCGGCCTGAACCCGCAGGGCTGGCCGGTGCCGGCCATCAGCCCGCGCAGCTGGCAGCGCCTGCCGGAACAGGACGACGGGCTGGAGCAAGCAGCGGCGGATTACTACGGCAGCCCGCTGCTACTGCCGGTGGCCGGTTCCCAGCCTGCCATCCAGTTGCTGCCGACGCTGCGCTCGCCCTGCCGGGTGGGCATGCTGCCCTTGTGTTATGCCGAACACCCCTGGCACTGGGAGCAGCACGGCCACACGCTCAGCCGTCATGCGCCCGAGGACATTGACATGGCGCTGGATGAACTGGACGTGCTGCTGCTGTGCCACCCCAACAATCCCACCGGCACCACTTTTTCCCGCACCCGGCTGCAAGACTGGCGCGCCCGGCTGGCCAGTCGCGGCGGCTGGCTGGTCGTTGACGAAGCCTTCATGGACGCCACACCGGAACACAGCCTGCTGGGTGATGTCGGCCTGCCGGGGCTGATTATCCTGCGCTCGGTAGGCAAGTTCTTTGGCCTGGCTGGCGCGCGGGTGGGCTTTGTGTTTGCCTGGCCGGCATTGCTGCAACAGCTGGCCGAAGCCATCGGCCCGTGGAGCATCAACGGCCCGGCGCGTGAAGTGGTGAAACTGGCCTTGCAGGACCACGTCTGGCAGCAAGCCATGCGCGGGCAACTGGCCGCCGACAGCCAGCGTTTGCAGCAGCTACTGCAAGACCACGGCCTGACTCCGGCAGGCGGCAGCCGCCTGTTCCAGTGGCTGCACGGGGCGTACTGCCCGGCCTTGTTCGACTTTCTGGCGAGCAAAGGCATTCTGGTGCGCCGCTTTGCCGATGGCCCCAGCCTGCGCCTTGGCCTGCCACCCGACGAAGCGGGCTGGCAGCGGCTGGAAACCGCACTGGCGCAATGGCAAAAGCCTTGAAAATCAGTCGGCAGAATTCCCATTTACCCGCTTGTCACGTATCATGCCCGCTTCCATGACGGTGCCCCATCGGGGTGAAACGGGAATGCGGTGAGACACCGCAGCTGCCCCCGCAACTGTAAGCGACGAGTCCGCATCACATGCCACCGGCCCATCCGGGAAGGCGATGCCGGGTAAAGAAGCGCGAGCCAGGAGACCGGCCGTCATACGTGTCGACGCAGGCTGAATCCGGGCGGGGTGTACCGGGGGATTGCACGATGCCGCCCACTGCAGGCGGACAGTGCCCTCGCTTGCGGCGACGTATCGTCTCCGAGGGCATCATCATGCAAGCAGACCTGCGTTCGTCTTTATCCTCCAGCAGCACCCGCCGCTCCCGTCATTTACTGGTATTGCTGCCGCTATTGGCAGCCAACCTGCTGGTATGGGCCTGGGCACTCACCGCCTTTGCCGACCACCCGGCCCAGCTGGGCACCGCCTTGCTGGCTTACCTGCTGGGTTTGCGCCATGCCGTGGATGCCGACCATATCGCCGCCATCGACAACACCGTGCGCAAGCTGATGCAGGAAAACCAGCAACCGCTGTGCGTGGGCTTTTTCTTTTCCATCGGTCATTCCCTGCTGGTGATTGCCGCCGTGGCTGCGGTGGTGTTTGCCACCCGTGCGCTACAAGAGCAAATCAATGGTTTTCGTGAAGTCGGCGGCATCATTGGCACCAGCGTGTCCGCCTTTTTCCTGCTGGCGCTGGCTGCGATGAACCTGTCCGCGCTGCGCGGCATCTGGCACAGCTTCCGCCGCGCCCGCGCGGGTGAAGCCGTGTGTGACGAGCAGCTCAACATCCTGCTGGGCAACCGTGGCCTGCTGTCGCGCCTGCTGCGGCCCTTGTTCCGCATGGTGAGCAAAAGCTGGCACATGCTGCCCATCGGCCTGCTGTTTGGCCTGGGTTTTGATACCGCCACCGAAATCGGCCTGTTTGCCATTGCCTCCTCGCAAAGCGCGGACGGCATTCCCTTGTGGAACATCATGGTGTTTCCGGTGCTGTTTGCCGCCGGCATGGCGCTGGTGGACACGCTGGACAGCATGCTGATGGTGGAAGTGTACGGCTGGGCCTTCATCAACCCCATCCGCAAGCTGTGGTACAACCTCACCATTACCCTGGTATCGGTGCTGGTGGCGGTGTGCATAGGCGGGCTGGAAACCCTGGGCCTGCTGGCCGACAAGCTGCAACTGAGCGGCGGTGCCTGGGATGTGGTGGCCATGCTCAACGACAATCTGGCCCACTTCGGCTATTTCGTGGTGGCCTTGTTTGCTCTCACCTGGGCGCTGTCCGCCGCCATCTACAAGTGGAAACGTTTTGACACCCTGCCCGGCCAACAGGCCGGGTGATTGCCGCGAGAACCGCATGCGACTGCATTACAAACACGTGCTGATGTGTACCGGCCCGCGCTGTACCGAAAACGGCCAGCAGGCCGAGGCCATGTTCAAGCAACTGGGCCAGGCCATTGACGCCTGCGAGGGCCTGAAGGTGAAACGCACCCGCAGCCATTGTTTTGCCGTGTGCAAGGAAGGCCCCATCATGGTGGTTTACCCGGAGGGCGTGTGGTATCGCAAGGTGGATGCCAGTGCAGTACAGCGCATTGTCAGCGAGCACCTGCAAGGCGGCACACCAGTGGAACCCCTGATTTTCCATCGCCTGGGCACGGGCGATGTCAGCACGGAAAGCGCGCAATGACGCATGACAACAATGGCGGCATCGTGCTGCTCAGCCATGCCGGTACCGACCTCACCGCGCTGGGCCGTGTGCACTGGCCGCAGGATTTCAGCCCGGTGTCGGGCATTGCCCTGCAACACATCGCGGATGAAAACCAGATGCAGCAGCTACTGGACGGGCCGCTGTCCAGCGCCCGCATCCTGCTGCTGCGCGTGCTGGGCCGGGTACAGGCCATCCCCGGTTTCGATCTGCTGCGCCAGCAAGCCATCGCCCGCCGTCAGGCACTGATCGTATTAAGCGGCACCGGCGAACCAGACCCGGAACTGGCCGCACTCAGCACCGCCCCCCCGGCCATCCAGCAAGATGCCAATGCCTACCTGCAAGCCGGTGGCAGCAGCAATATGGCGCAGCTGATGCGCTATCTGTCCGACCGCCTGCTGCTGACCGGCCACGGCTATCTGCCGCCGTCTGCACTGCCGGAACACGGCCTGTATCACCCGGAGCTGTCCGATGGTTGTAGTCTGGATGACTGGTCTGGCATACGCCAACCGGGCTGGCCCACGGTGGCCATCAGCTTCTACCGCGCCCACTGGCTGAGCGGCAACACCCGCTTCATCGACATGCTGGTGGACATGCTGGCCGAGCGGCAGATCAACGCGCTGCCGCTGTTTACCTCCTCGCTGCGCAGCCAGGACGACAGCGGCCTGCCGGCAGCGCTGCAATTGCTGCGCGACCCACGTGCCGGCCAGCCCTGCGTGCTGATCAACACCACCTCCTTTGCCATGGGCGAAGTCAATGCCGAAGGCGCGACCCAGGCCAGCTGGGCAGTAGAGGCTTTCGAACAACTGGACATCCCGGTGCTGCAAGCCATCACCAGCAGCATGACCCAGGCGCAGTGGGAAGCATCCGAACGCGGGCTGAACCCGCTGGACACTGCCATGAATGTGGCGCTGCCGGAATTCGACGGCCGCATCATCGGCGTGCCGGTATCGTTCAAGCCGGAAGACCCGGCCAGCAGCGACTACCAGCCACTGCCGGACCGCATGCGACGTCTGGCCGGTATTGCCGCCCGGCTGGCGCGGCTCAAGCACACCCCGGCGGAGGAGAAGCGCATCGCCTTTATCTTTACCAACTCCAACAGCAAGGCCTCGCAAGTGGGCAATGCGGTGGGGCTGGACTCCGCCGCCTCGCTGTATGCGCTGTTGCAAGCGATGCAGGCCAATGGCTATAGCATCAATACCCTGCCGGAGAGCAGCGACGCACTGATGCACAGCCTGATCGACCGTGGCTGTTACGACACCGACTACCTCAGCGCCGATCAACTGCGCCAGGCCATCGCCCGCGTGCCGCTGGCGCGCTACCAGCAATGGTTTGCTGAACTGCCCACCCCGCTGCAACAACGCATGCTGGAACGCTGGGGCGCAGCACCGGGTACGGCTTATGTCGATGGCGACCAGCTGGTATTTGCCGGCATCGAGCTGGGCAATGCCTTTGTCGCGCTACAACCACCGCGTGGCTATGGCATGGACCCGGACGCCATATACCACACGCCGGACCTGCCGCCCACCCATCACTACTACGCGCTGTACTGCTGGCTGCGCGACGAATGGCAGGCCGATGCCATTGTCCACGTGGGCAAGCACGGCACGCTGGAATGGCTGCCGGGCAAGGGCGTGGGCGTATCGGAGCACTGCTTCCCCGACGCGCTGCTGGGCGACATGCCCATGTTCTACCCCTTCATCCTGAACGATCCGGGCGAAGGCTCGCAGGCCAAACGCCGCGCCCATTCAGTGATCATCGACCACCTGACCCCGCCGATGACCACCGCCGACACCTACGGCCCGCTGGCACAGCTTACCCAGCTGGTGGACGAGTACTACCAGGTGGAAATGCTGGACCCGAACAAGCTGCCACTGTTGCAGCAGCAAATCTGGGACCTGATCAAGGAAGCCAAGCTGGACAGCGACCTGGCCGCCATGCTGGGGCACGACCATCATCACCATGATGAACATGAACACGGTCATCACCATGCACATCACGACCATGACCACCATGGCCATGATCATGCCCACCCGCATGCACCCAAGGCAGCGCAAGCGGGCTATCGCCTGAGCCAGCCAGCCAAAGCCGGAAAAGCGACACCAGCCAAGGCAGCCGGCATGCAGTTCCGCCCGGCGGCCAAGGGTGCAACACACAGCCATGGTGCGCATGATCATCACCATCATCATGATCATGAGCACGGCCACCACCATCACGCTCACGATGAGCATGACCACGACCATGCCCACGAGTGGGACGCCACGCTGAATGCCGACGGCGTGCCGCTGACGCTGGCCAAGATGGAGGGCGTGGACGTGGCCCATCTGATTGAGGACATCGACGGCTATCTGTGTGAACTAGGTGCGGCGCAAATCCGCGACGGCCTGCACATTCTCGGCCAGGCCCCGCAAGGCGAGGCGCTGGTGGACATGCTGTGCGCCCTCACCCGCCTGGCCAATCTGGCTGTGCCCAGCCTACCCGCCAGCGTGGCGCAAGCCCTGGGTGTGGACTGGGAGGCATTGCAGGACGACAAGGGCCGCCGCCTGGAAAACGTACCCGCTGCGCTGGAAATGAGCAGCCCGCAGTTGCTGCACACCCGCAGCGATGCCATCGACCACATCAATCAGCTGGCCCGCCAGCTGGTGGCCCATATGCTGAGTGCGGAGGCGGCTTCGATTCCCGCCATCATCGCCACCGCGCTGCCGCAGGCCGGTGACAGCCAGGCCCTGCAACAGGTACTGGACTATATCCAGCGCGAACTGCTGCCCAATCTGGCACGCACCCACGAAGAAATCGACAACCTGCTGCGCGGTCTGGCCGGTGGTTATGTCCCGGCAGGCCCCAGCGGCGCGCCCACCCGTGGCATGGCGCACATCCTGCCTACCGGGCGCAACTTCTACTCGGTCGACCCGCGCGGCCTGCCCTCGCAAGCCGCCTGGCAAGTGGGCAGCCAGCTGGCCAATGAAATGCTGGCGCGCCATCGCAAGGAAACCGGCAGCTATCCGGAATCGGTCAGCATCAGCGTGTGGGGCACCAGCGCCATGCGTACCCACGGCGACGATATTGCCGAAATCCTCGCCCTGCTGGGCGTGCGCCCGCGCTGGCAGGCCGAAAGCCGCCGCGTGGCCGGCATCGAGGTGATTCCGCTGGCCGAGCTGGGCCGCCCGCGCATCGACGTCACGGTACGGATCAGCGGCTTTTTCCGCGATGCCTTCCCGCAGCTGATTGCGCTGGTGGACGACGCAGTGCAGGCCGTAGCCATGCTGGACGAAGACCCGGCCGACAATTATCTGCGCAAGCATTATCTGGACGACATGCGCCACCATCTGCTGCAAGCCCTGCCGGACCACGCCGCCGAACCGGCGCTGCTGCGCATCTTCGGCGCCAAGCCCGGCAGCTACGGTGCCGGTATTCTGCCCTTGATCAACGAGCAGAACTGGCAGACCGACGCCGACTTCGCCACCGCCTACCTCAACTGGGGCGGCTATGCCTATGGCCGCCACGTACAGGGGGCCGATGCACGCGACGCGCTGCGCCATCGCCTGTCCGGCGTGGAAGTGGCGCTGCACAATCAGGACAATCGCGAGCACGACATCTTCGACAGCGACGACTACCTGCAATACCACGGCGGCATGATTGCCACCATCCGCAGCCTCACCGGCCGCCAGCCGCGCGCCTTCTTTGGCGACAGCCATAACCCGGACCAGCCGCAAGTGCGCGGGCTGAAGGAAGAAGTGCTGCGCGTGTTCCGCTCGCGCGTGGCCAACCCCAAGTGGATTGCCAGCATCCAGCAACATGGCTACAAGGGCGGGCTGGAACTGACCGCCACCGTGGACTACCTGTTCGGCTACGATGCCACCGCCCATGTGGTGGACGACTGGGTCTACGAAGAACTGGCCGCGCGCTACGCGCTGGACCCGGCCATGCAGCAGTTTTTTGCCGACAGCAACCCGTGGGCGCTCAATGCCATCAGCGAACGCCTGCTGGAAGCCGCCCAGCGCCAGCTGTGGCAGCAGCCCAAGCCAGAGACGCTGGCCGCGCTGCAACAACTGCATCTGAATAGCGAAGCCATGCTCGAAGCGCGTGGCGAACATCCGCAAGGCCGCTCATGAAACAGATTTATCCGTTTGCCGCCATCGTCGGACAAGAACAACTGAAACAGGCACTGCTGCTTTGTGCGGTGGACCCCAGCATAGGCGGCGTGCTGATCCGTGGTGACAAGGGCAGTGCCAAGAGCACCGCCGCACGCGGGCTGGCGGCCATTTTGCCGCCCATCCGCCGTGTGCCGGGCTGTGCCTTCAACTGCGACCCGGCCTCCCCCTTGGCCGAATGCAGCTGCTGTCAGGGCGAACATGCGGTGGCGGAAGATGCCGCCGTGCCCTTCGTCAACCTGCCGCTGGGTGCCAGCGAAGACCGCGTACTGGGCAGCCTGGATTTTGAACAGGCGCTCAAGCAGGCCCGCCAGGCTTTCAAGCCCGGCCTGCTGGCCAATGCCCACCGTGGCCTGCTGTACATCGACGAAGTGAACCTGCTGGCCGATCATCTGGTGGACGTGCTGCTGGATGTGGCCGCCATGGGCGTCAACACCGTGCAGCGCGAAGGCCTGTCCATCAGCCACCCGGCGCGCATCACCTTGCTGGGCACCATGAACCAGGAAGAAGGCGAGCTGCGCCCGCAACTGCTGGACCGCTTTGGGCTGATGGTGGACGTAAGCGCCCCGCGCGATGCCGCCATCCGCAGCGAGGTAGTACGCCGCCGTCTGGCCTTCGAAGCCGACCCGCAGGCTTTTGCCGCCCGCTGGCAGGCCGAGGGTAGCGCGCTGCAGGAGCAGATTCGTCAGGCCCAGGCAATGCTGGCCAGCGTCACGGTAAGCGAGCACCTGTTCGACTTCATCAGCCAGCTGTGCTGCGAATTTGAAGTAGCCAGCCTGCGCGCCGACATCGTGCTGCACAAGGCCGCCCGCGCACTGGCCGCGCTGGATGGCCGGGCACAGGTCAGTGCCGAAGACATCCGCACTGCCGCCATGCTGGTGCTGCCGCACCGCCGCCGCCGCAAGCCTTTCGAGCAAAGCGGGCTGGATCAGGACAAGCTGGATGAGCTGACCCAGCAAGCGCAAAATCCGCCGCCGCCCGCCAGCGCAGCCGATGACAGCGCTGCCACAGAGCAACAGCAGGGCGAGCAGCAAGACACGTCCGCAGACGACGGCGAGGACGAGCCATCACAGCCGGACAACGGCGGCGAGCAGCTGTTTGCCGCCCGTGCGCCGCAGGACATCGGCACCATCCGCCTGGCCAGCCACAGCAGCGACAGCGAAGCCAGCGGCCGCCGCAGCACGGTGCTGAATGCCCGCCGTGGCCACAGCGTGCGCGCCGTGCCCAGCAGCCAACCGCAGGCGCTGGCACTGGACGCCACCCTGCGCCATGCCATCCAGCGCAATCCGGCGGAATTTGCCATCACCCGCGCCGACCTGCACGACAAGGTGCGTACAGCAAAACAAGGCAATCTGATTGTGCTGGTGGTGGACGCCTCCGGCTCCATGGCCGCCCAGCAGCGCATGGAACAGGTAAAGGGTACGGTGCTCAGCCTGCTGCAAGATGCCTACCAGCGCCGCGACCAGATTGCCGTCATCGCCTTCCGTGGCCGTCAGGCCGAGCTGGTGCTACCGCCCACCCGTCAGGTGGAACAGGCCGAACAGGCGCTGCACGCGCTACCCACCGGCGGCCGCACCCCGCTGCCGCATGCGCTGCAACTGGCGGCCAGCACGCTGGGCCGTCAGGGCGCACAGGGCTTGTCGCCGCTGCTGGTGGTGCTGAGCGACGGCCGTGCCAATGTGGCACTGGGCGAAGACCATGCCGACCCGTGGCAGCAAAGCCTGCAACTGGCGGGCGAGCTGGCCGACGCGGCCATTCCGGCGCTGGTGCTGGATACCGAACAAGCCTATGTCAAGCTGGGCCGTGCCCGCCAACTGGCCGAAGCGCTGCGGGCGGAATACCTGCCGTGCGAGCAGCTGTCCAGCGAACAACTCACCATCACGATTCAGGCGCGACTAGGCTGATGCCGTCGCGCCAGCAATAAGGACACATCATGATTATCTGCATCGGAGCAGGCCCCGGCGATATCGGCTACCTGCCACGCCGCTCGGCCGACCTCATTGCCAATGCCGACGTGGTAGCCGGTTTCAACGCCGTCATCGACGTGGTGCGCCCGCTGATTCCGGACAGCGCCCAGGTCATCCAGATGGGTTACCGCGACCAGGTGGCCCAGCTGGACGAAGTGGCCAAGCTGCACCACGCCGGCAAGAACTGCGTGGTGGTATTCATGGGCGACATCCACTTCAGCGGCTTCCAGTATCTGGAGCGGGTGGAACGCGCCTGTGGCCACCCGGTGGAAACCATGCCCGGCCTGTCCTCGGCCCAGGTATTGGCCTCGCGCGCCAAGGTGTGTTTTGACGAAACCACCTTCATCACCTTCCACCGCCGTGGCGACCTCACCCCGTTCAAGCGCCATCTGGTGCATGTGCTGCAAGACCAACGCAATGCCATCGTGATTCCCTGTCCCTGGGACGAGGCACGCTCCTTCATGCCCTGGCATATCGCCACCTACCTGCTGGAAAACGGCATTCCGGCCGACCAGCAGGTGGAAGTGTGGGAAAACCTCACCCGTGGCGAAGCCGAATGGCACGGCACGCTGGCCGAGTGCGCCGAACACCGCTGCTCGGACATGAGCATCATGCTGATCCGCACCAAGACGCCGATGACCAGCCAGATCGAGCCCAGCCATCTGCCCACGCCGGAGCAGGCGCAATGAGCACGCAGGACTACAGCATCGTGCTGGCCGGGCATGGCAGCCGCGACCCGGCTGGCATCGCAGAATTCATGGCGCTGATAGACATCATGCGCCAGCGTGCACCGCAGCGCCGCATCTACCACGGCTTTCTGGAGTTCGCCACGCCCACCATCGACCAGGCGGTTGCCCAAGCCATTGCCGATGGTGCCAAGACGGTGGTGATGACCCCCGGCGTACTGCTGGCCGCCACCCACGCCAAGAACGACATGCCCAGCGAACTGCTGGCGCTGCAACAGGAACACCCGGACACCAGCTTCCACTTTGGCGCGGCGATGGACCTGCACCCGCGACTGCTGGAGCTGTGCCGCCTGCGCATCATCGAGGCCGAAGCCCGCTCGCCGCGTACGGTGGCGCGCGCGGATACCTGTCTGGTGGTGGTGGGCCGTGGCACTACCGACCCGGACGCCAACTCGGAAATCGCCAAACTCACCCGCATGCTGGAAGAAGGCATGGGCTTTGGCGCATCCTTTGTCTGCTATTCCGGCACTGCGCGCCCGCTGGTGGCCGACGGTCTTAAAGCGGCCAGCCTGCTGGGTTTTGAGCGCATCGTGGTGCTGCCTTACTTCCTGTTCGATGGAGTGCTGGTCAAGCGCATTTACGGCGCGGTGGACGATCTGGCCGCGCGCTGCCCGGATATCGAAGTGCTGGCTGCGCCTTATCTGGGCGTGCACGAACATGTGGCCGAGGTGTTTCTGGAGCGGGCGCAGGAAGGCGTGGAAGGCCGCGCCAGCATGAAC